>LIUI01000157.1 GCA_001462235.1 Fibrobacteria bacterium GUT307 | reverse complement strand
TTATATACTCTTTTTCTTCGTAGTAATTTGATTGCATTACAAACTCCCTAAGTATTGATTTTTCTATATCCGTTAATTTCTTTATATCCGTTTTAAACTTTTTTTCTTTTTTTCTTTCTGCTTTAAATGAAGAAATCACACCCCATATTTTTTCTAAAAGTGTAAAAAAGTCACCCATATACCCTACCTTTTACTCCCTCACGCTCAAAACCACACTACCGCTTCTTATCATTTTCATACTACTCTCCCATGTTTAAATTTTTTCTTATAAGAATTACGACTAGCTTTTCCCGATTTGAGATAATTCTTTACAGTTATTAATGCATTCTTTTTGCAAGTGTTATAGTTATTCGTTATTTCATTGTACATTTCTGAATTTTCCACTTTTCTAATTTTAGGCATAAGTTCATCTATTTGTTTATAAAAAGCATCTACTATTAATTCGAAAATTTCATTCAATGAATTTTTATAGATAAGCTTTCCTTCTTGTATTTCTACTTTTAGCTTTTTTATCTTTAAGTCTTGGAGTTTCATTAATTTTTTTATATCCATTTCACTTGGAATATTATTCAAGTCAAAATTATCTATTCTTTCCATAGCTTTTTGCTTATGTATTTCGTCCATTTTAAACCTTCTTTGGTTAATTCCTTACTCCACTATTAGCTTCTTTTATATGTAATGTCCCATTATTAACCAATTTTAAAACAGCAATAGCAACTTCGTTTATAAAATGCGGATCGTTTCCACTTATAATATGTTGTGGATTTTCTTGACAATCAACATCAAATAGTTCTTTTACAGTAGCTCCGAGTAAGAATAATTTGCGGATGATATCAATGGGAGGTTCACGACGTCCATTTTCCCAACTTTGGTAAGTCGTTTTGACACAGTTCAGTTTTCCAACCATCTCATCTTGGCTTAAACCTAGCCGTTTTCTGAACGATTTTAGCCCAAATTTTTGTTTCATAGTCAAAATATATACATTTTAACTATAAAAATCGCAAAAAAGCATACTTTTTTAATTTTTTTCTTACTTAGTTGTCAAAAAGAATGTATATTATAGACGATATGACCACTTATAAAGACAAAATGACAAGCGTTAGGGTGCCAAAAAGAATCGTCGAAATGGTTGACGATTTGCGCTCTGGAGATATCTTAGGGTTATCTCAAGGGCAAATGTTGGCAAAAGCCGTTATTGCTTATTCCGAGAGTTTAAAATCCAAAGGGAGAGACGTAGTATGAGAGACGAAGGCATAATAGAAAAGCTTCTAGTAGAAGTAGGCGTTGAAATTGGTATAAGCGAAGGATTAACGCAAGGAGAAAAATTTGGACTGCTGATGTTATTTGAAATGGTGGAGAAAATACTCCTTAAAAAAATTGTCCTTTCAAAAAAGGACTTAACCGCCCAAAAGGGCAAGGGGGAAGGATGAAAAAACTAGGCATAAACGCACGGGCGAATGACCTTGTGTTCAGAATCAACAGACGGCTCGACCAAGGCTTAATAACAAAGGAAGTCGCTTTAAGTTTGATAACTAAAGTAGTATATACTTTAACCAATTGTCCCACTTCATACGTAAAAGAAGTGCATTTCAGAATGATTGATGATACTTTGGGAGAGGCGTGGCGAGAGTGGAAAAAAAGGGACTCGTTGGAAATTGTTAAAAGGGAGGTATTGTAAAATGCCATTTAAATTAAAATCCACAGATTTAGACAAAATGCGGAAATTTCTCCCATTCTGCATTGGCGACAATGCACCGGAGATAATTGAAAAGTTTGCCAAAAAATGCAAGATCGTAGAGCATAGGGCGGCTAAGGTTTTTTGGATGCTTGAAGATGAAATGATTCTTGTTGAAGGCACGTATTTCCATCCCCAATACAAAGAGTACGTAGAGACCGTTGTGTTCCGGGGGTTCAAACCTAGCACAAACTTAGAGGAGGCGTGAGATGGATATTTCACAAAGAGCACACAGTATTCTTATTGCCATAGCCAAGAAATACGATCCCGAACCTATAAGCGAGCGGGAAGAAATAGGCAGGCAAATAATCTCTGCCTATGCTCATTTTGATGGCGATGGCGAGTATTTGATTAACAAGCTAGAGCATATTCTGGCGGGAGGGTGAGAGATGACCATTGAAGAGTTCAAAATTTTTGCGAATTACCGAAAGGCGTCTACCTGCGATGATTGCAAATACTTTTCCGGAAGTGTGAAAGGGATGGATGGATTTACGTGTGAAAAAATGCCAGGGCCTAAAACTTGCTTTGTCTATGAGACCGAAGTTTGCGATTTGTTTGAGGAAGCGTTCCAGGAGGAAGAATGAAAGAACATCCGATACTTTTTTCTACCCCCATGATACAAGCGATTCTTACCGGCAAGAAAAGGCAAACCCGTCGTATTCCCAATAAAAGATTTGAATGTGCGCCGGGCGATGTGCTCTGGGTGCGGGAAACGTGGAACGGCCTTCCTGCGAACCTTATATACAAAGAGCCGACATATTGGTATAAAGCTGATGAAGATCTAAACAACTCAAATCCTAACAACAAATGGAGGCCATCAATCTACATGCCCCGGAAAGCCTGCCGCCTATTCCTGCAGGTTAAAGCGGTGAGAACGGAGTTTTTATGGGATATTTCGGAAGAAGATATAATCAGAGAGGGTTTTGAATCAATAGAAGATTTCAAAGCCTTATGGGACAAACTGAACGTTAAGCGTTGCTTAGGCCCACGTGGTAAAACAGGCTTATGTTGGGGAGGCAACCCGCTTGTGACGGTAATTGAGTTTGAACGAAAGGAGGGCGTAACATGATCCTAACGCTTGAATCCGAAGCTGTTGAGCAATTGACGAATGCCGTCACAACCGCAGTCATGACGAAATTGGAAATCAAATTTGCTGATGTGCGCTGGGTGAAGGCAACGGACTACGCAAAATACTACGGCATAAGCAATACCACTCTTTGGCGCAAAGAAAAGGACCTGCGCAAAGCGGGGGCATTGCTAGGTAAAGGAAAGCAAAGGCGGTTTGACAAGTTCCACAACCCGCTCAAGATTAATTTAACCGCCCAAAAGGGCAAGGAGTGATTATGGTGTTCATAGACACAGACGGCGTCTTGATTGACTTCGTGGGCACGGCGAAAAAATTCGGCATTGAGATAAAGGCCAACGAATACGACAAATGGAAATGGGGAGAGCCCGGTTTTCCCACGCCGGAGGAATTTTACGAAGAGGCAGTGCTGCAGCCGTGGGTTGACGATCTCACTTTTGACAAAAAGTTCGTTATCGAAATGATGAGGGACAGGGTGGGTTTCGCATTCATAACACGGGATTTCAAAAAACCAAAACGAGAAGTTCTCTTGCGACACGGTATGCGCTCTGACAATCGTTCATACTACAGGAACGTTATCATCGAGGAACCGGACAAATCCGCATATTGCGTAAACCCCATAGATCTGCTGATCGACGACAATGCCGCCGAGTGCGATGCTTGGCGAGCAAAAGGCGGGCTGGCATGGCATTTTGATCTTACAAGCGAAACGCCGTTTGAGGATTTTATGAAATTTTGGAGGCCAAGGGGATGGTAACGGCTATGCTAAGCTCGGAAGAAATATACGAAAAGCATGTTGCCAGGATTAAAGAACTGGCCGCTGAGAAAAACTGCATTGTCTGCAAATTTTTCCGGACTGCGGACTGCATCAAGAGAAGAACGCTCCGTGCGGTCAAAAAATCCTGCGACAAATGGGAGCATTACCTCGCGGCGGGGGTGGGGGAGGGGGAAGCATGAGCAGAAAGCGGATTTACAACACAGAGGCAGAGCGCAAGGAAGCGTTAAAGGAATACCAAAAGCGGTGGTACGCAAAGAACAAAGAGCGGGTTTCGGAATACAATAAGAAACAGCATTTGAAAAACAGAAAGAAAAATACCGAACGTGCTCGGAAGAATTACAAGAAAAATAAGCCCGCTTATAGGAAAAGAGAACAGGAATACATGGCCCGGCTCAAAGCGGCTTATAAAGCCCAGAAATCCCAGCCTTTAGCACCCGCCGCGCCGGTTGCTGAGATTGCCGAGCTTGAATCCCGGCTGGCTGCCATTGAGGGACGGATGGCAGATTTTGAGGGTATTCTTAACGACGGCTTGAAGGACATCAGAATGATTTTAGACCATTTGAAATACAAGAAACCGCTATTTACGGGAGAAAAAATATGACCACAAAAGAAGAGTTGGAAATTTTGGAAAAATATCTGCCTGCCGAGCATTTTTCATACTTCAAAGAAAAG
>LIUI01000156.1:502-24644 GCA_001462235.1 Fibrobacteria bacterium GUT307 | reverse complement strand
AGTTTTTAAGGGACGACTATTTAATATATATTATTTTTGTGAAGTGAGGTAGGTTTTTTATTTCCATTTCTAAAATCCTACCGCTAATCCCAGAATAAAATTGTGAATATTGCTTTTATTTCCGCCGTATATCATTAAATATTCAAGGGATAACCAGAGATTTTTGGTGTTTTCTTTTAATTTTTCAAATTGATCTCTCAAATTAAAGGCTATTGAAGAGCTAAAAGATAGCATAACAACTCCTTTTAATGTTAAGTCAAGGTTATGCCCAAAGCTAAAACCCACGTTTGGTGTAGCTAAAAAACCGCCGCCACTCTGGTAACCTATGCTTGAACCTATTTTTGCGAACAAATCACTGCATTCCGTTGTGTTTTCATTTTCTTCGTTTTCTCCTATTTTTGAAAATTCCTTTTTTAATATGTGTAAATTGGTGTTTTCAAAAGAAAACACTGGTCCTACAAATAAAGCGTATCTTGATCTATGACGCATAATTTTTCCACTTATGGTATATCTTTGATATACCAGATTATTTGCAGAGTCTAGGTCCCCGCCTAAAAATTTGAGGCTTGGCCCCCCAGATAAAAGGGAGTCATAGGCATAATTTGCTTGGCTTGTCCAGGTCCATAAAGATTTGCACCCTTTATTAGTTATTATACCAAAGCCCATTCCTGCATCTAATCCTTTGATTTGGGCCATGGTTTGCCCCGGCAAGGGAATGCCCGTTGCATAAGAATAAGCGGCTAGAAAGAGCAGGCTAATAGCCAGCTTGTGCAAAAAGCCTTGCCACTGCCATATTGTAATCATATACTGCAAAGTAGTAATCCTTTTTCATAAGTAGATTTTTCTTGTATGCATTTGCCAAAAGCCCCGCAGTTTTGCCGGGATTTATCTCGTATTGGAGTGCGGCGCCTTTTAGCATGCCTTCTGTTGCTCTAAGAGCGTTCCTTACGCTTTCCAGTTTGCCTTTTGCAACTAGAAAATCCTCATATTTTTCTTCTATTTGCAATTCAATTCCTCTGTTGGCATAGTTCTCGGTTTGCCGCAAAATACGGTAATCCGTGCGTGCGCTCTTATAGCTTTCCCATTGATTCCAGAAATTTAGCTTATATCTGAGACCTATTCCGAATGTGCCGGAAATTCTGTTTACAGGGTCTGGCGCAAAAGCATTTTTTGAAAGAGTGCTACGGTCTCCCGCCCATGATTTTGCGTATTCAAATTCTCCAAGTATAAAAAATTCTGGGGCTAGTTTTGCGGCAGATAATTCCATTTGCATGCTTGTAGCTTCTAATCCCGCAGCCAAACGGCGAATATCCGGGTGTTGCACGGCTGCCCATTTTTTTAAGGAATCCAAACTCGGCACAAAATCATTTATGGCTACAAATGAGCTATCTGCTGGTTCAAATACTACGGAGTCTGGCAAGCCAAGAGCAAATTTTGCGGCTAACTGTGCTTTTTTTAGGCCTGCTTTTGCATCTAAAACGGCTTTGTCTATTTCAAAAAATCCAGCTTTGAGTTCCAGCAAATCCATTTGCGAGGCACCTTCTTCTTCGTTGTCAAGGGCCTCTTCTAGGTTGTCTGCAGCTTTGCGCATTTGTTTGTTGCCGTCTTGGGCAAGTTTGTTCATTTCCATTGCCAGTAAATAACCGTAATAATAGCTTAAAAATTCCATTTTTTTGTAAAGTTCCTTCCCTTCAAGTTCCATTTTTTTCTGTTGCAGGTCTGCTTTTGTAGCTTTTAATCCTAGTTGATATTGCCCGTAATTCAAGGGTTGGGCTGCATATATGTTCATTCCATAAAAAGGTCCCATTTCGGTGAAATCCCAAGACTTTATTGTTTCGTGATTCTTCTCGTCGTAATTTTTTCTTAATCCAGGAACCATGCCTGTTAGCATTGAAAATTCAAATTTTGGGAGCAGCACTCCAGTTTTTAGTTGTTCAATTTTATGTTCCTTTTTTAGAAGTTCCATTTGGCTTTCTTTGAACCTAGGCTCGGTTTTTATTGCTATTTCAACAAATTCATCCCTGCTCAAACGAACAACTTTGCCATCATCTGCAAAAGATGCGGTAAAGAAAAAGATAAATGCCAATAGAAAAAACACGGAGGTAATTTAGAAAATCACAAACTCCCCCTTCTTCCAACCCACAGTAATCTGGGAATCTGCCTTTATATTCCCGGAAATAATCTCTCTGGAAAGGAATGATTCCAAATGCTTTTGAATATAACGCTGAATCGGGCGTGCTCCGTACTGAGAATCGTAGGATTCTTCTATAACTCCCTCTGCAACGGCCGGCTCAAAAATAACCTCTATTCTTTGTGCATTTAGCCGCTTTGCAAGGGCATTCAGCTTTATCTGCGCAATTTGCACAAGCTCGCTCTTTTCCAAAGGCTTGAATACCAGAGTGTTGTCCAAACGGTTTAAAAACTCCGGGCGAAAGAATGATTTCAAATCCTTTTCTGGCAAATTTGATGTCATCAAAATAAGGGTGTTTTTAAAATTCACTTTGCGGCCTTTGCCATCCGTCAAATGCCCCTCGTCAAGCACTTGAAGCATAGCATTGAACACATCGGGGTGAGCTTTTTCTACCTCGTCAAAGAGCAGCACGGAATAAGGGTGCGTTCTAACCGCTTCCGTGAGTTGACCGCCTTCGTCGTAGCCTACATAGCCCGGTGGCGCACCTATAAGGCGGGCAACGCTGTGCTTTTCCATGTATTCGCTCATGTCAAAACGGAGCATCGCTTGCTCGCTGTCAAAAAGTTCGGCGGCTAAGGCACGGGCAAGTTCGGTTTTTCCAACACCTGTGGGGCCAAGGAAAAGGAAACTTCCTATCGGAGCATTTTCTCTTGAAAGCCCGCTCTTATTGCGTAAAATGGCTAAAGAAACTTCTTCCACAGCCTCGTTTTGCCCTATCAATCTCTTGTGTAATCTCTCTTCCAAATGCAAAAGTTTTTCCTTTTCACCCTCACGCAAACGAGAAATCGGGATACCTGTCCAGTTACTCACTACCTGAGAAATATTTTCCTCGGTCACAACTTCAGAAACTTCATCGGGTTCATTGGTGCGAAGCGCTGCTTCCAAATCATCCGCTGTTTTTTGCAGCATCGGGATTTTGTTATACTTTAACTCCGCAGCTTTTTCCAACTGATAAGAGGCCTCGGCTTTTTCCATTTCTTCTTTTGCTGCCCTGAGTTCTGCTTGTGCATTTTTCAATGTTTCAAAGCGGAGCCGTTTTTGCTGCCAGCGTTCCTGCTGTTCCTTTACTTCCAAGTCAACGGTTTTCAATTCCTCTTGCAGTTCCTTTAATCGCTCTTTTGAAGCCGCATCGTTTTCCATGCCAAGAGCCTTTTCTTCAATGCGAAGTTGCAGTTGCCGTCTTTGCAGGGTATCTAGGGCTTCTGGTACGGTGTCTAGTTGCGTTTTTACCATGCTCGCTGCCTCGTCTATCAAGTCCACGGCTTTATCTGGCAAAAAGCGGTCTGAGATATAGCGGCTGGAGAGTTGCACAGCGGCAACCAAGGCGTTGTCTTGAATGCGGACTCCGTGGTGGGCATCAAAACTTTCTTTTATGCCTCTCAAAATTGAAAGTGCTTCGTCTTGGCTTGGTTCTGCCACTGGCACGGGCTGGAAGCGGCGTTCCAAAGCGGCATCTTTTTCAATGTATTTTCTATACTCCGTTGTTGTGGTAGCTCCTATGCAATGCAATTCGCCCCGGGCAAGGCCCGGTTTAAGCATATTGCCCAAGTCCATGCTCCCTTGAGTTTTTCCCGCACCCACTATATTGTGAATTTCGTCTATGAACAAAAGCGTGTCTTGTTCCTGTTCAAGTTCATCCAAAACGGCTTTTAATCTCTCCTCAAATTCGCCCTGATATTTTGCACCGGCTATTAAAGCGGATAAATCAAGGGAAAAAATCTTTTTGCCTTTCAAGGCATCGGGTACATCGTTTTTGTGAATGCGGTGTGCCAAGCCCTCAACTATGGCGGTTTTTCCCGTTCCGGGTTCACCAACCAAGACAGGATTATTTTTCGTTTTGCGTGCCAAAATTCTAATCACCCTGCGAATTTCTTCCTCACGCCCAATCACAGGGTCAAGTTTTCCCTCTGCGGCAAGGGAAACCAATTCTTTTCCATACTTATTCAAAGCGGAGTCCTCTTTTGCAACCGCCGCCGCGCTCATCGGGTCAGATAGCCATGTGCGAACTGTCTCTGCATTGCCAAGGGCATTTTCAAAAATAGCCGCTAATTGTTTGTCGCCTGTATTTTTCATCAAGGAAACGAGCAAGTGTCCGGGTTCTGCGGAACTGCCTTGTTCCGAGCGCACGAGTTTCACAGCGGCTCTTAATATATTGGATAAGTCGCTACTTGCGTGGTTACCGTTATCGGAGCTTTCAACGATGCGTGGCAACTTGTCCAACATTTTTTGGACAGCGGTGCGCATTTCCTGAGTTTTGGCGTTTTTCGCTTTGAACAGATTTTTCAATCTGCCGTCTGGATGTCCCAATAATGCTGCCGCCAAATGCGGGGTGTCCCACTCACCGTGGCTTGCCTTGTCTTGAATTTCTTGCGACTTGGCAAGTATTCGCTCTGCTTGTTTTGAAAATTCTTGCATACTAGATATAAGGCAAATGGCGTGCCAGAATGGGATAATGCGTTGTGATTACGGTAAAATCGGGTTGTAGAGGCGTTGCTTGCAACGCCCCTACAACCATTTGTTCATATTTGAAACGTTTTTTAGATGGGTAAGTGTTAAGAAATGAAGCCAGTAATGGAGGCCCCCAACAATGGCGTTTACTATATTACCATTCCCGGAGGATTTTGATGACAGATAGACTTAGCAAACATTTAACGGCGGGCGTTGCCGCTTTAATTGCTTTTATAACATATTGTATAACTATGGCACCAACCGTGAGCTTTTGGGATTGCGGCGAATTTGTGGCTAGTGCCCACACCTTAGGCATCCCACACCCGCCTGGAACTCCATTTTTTGTGTTCTTTGCGCGAGCTGTGATAATCATGCTGCCAATGGTGGATGAAATTGCAAAAAGGGTCAATTATATATCGGTTTTCACATCGGCGGCTACGGTTTATGTAACTGTGCTTTTTGTTTGGGATTTGCTGGCAAAGTTAGCTAAAAATACTACCAGATTTATTTTTATAGCAGCTTCCTTCTCTGCAGGGCTTTTGCTGATGTTCTCCGATACATTCTGGTTTAATGCCGTGGAAGCCGAGGTCTATGGCTTTGCTATGTTTTTGGTGATGCTGGTTTCTTATCTCGCTTTGCTCTATTTGGATTGCAAAGAAGAAAAACGGGGTAGCCAGTACTTGGTTCTTATATGCTATTTGGGATTTTTGGGTATAGGCGTTCATCTTTATACCATGCTTACCATTCCCGCTATATTCGTGCTGCTTTTGTTCGCAGATGGAACTCCGCTCAAAACTCTTATAAATAGATGGCCCCTGTGGATTACTGGCACTATTCTGTTCTCGGCAGTTTATGCTGTGTCTAACTTTTTGTCTTGGTCTATAATTCTTTTGGTTATTTTGTTTATCGCTTGGCTTGTAACTAAAAAAAGAGATATTGCCCTTTCTTTGGCTTTTACCGTTGTGGCTCTCATAGGTTACAGCACCCATCTTTACATTCCTATTCGCTCGGAATTAAACCCCATTATAGACGAAAACGACCCGGAAATAAATTTTAGAGACGAAAACGGCAAATTGATACTTAAAAACCTGCTCCCAATTGGAGAAAACTGGCGTGCCTTTTACGATTACTTAGAACGCAAGCAATACGGTTCAGAAAGTATGATTAGCAGGTCTTTTTACCGCCGTGCCCAACTTGATAACCAAATTCTGGTGTTCCCCCACATGAGCTATGGCGGTTATCAAATGGCGCAATACAGCCCATTCAAGGTAGGCCAGGTTAGTTATTACCGCCAAGGCATTTACTCCATAGACCCAGAAGGAAATGAGCCTCTTGAGCGGGGTTCTCTAAAATTTCCAACCCTTATGGTAAGCATAGGCGAAAATGAACTTGTGCAAGCAGCTATATTCCTGCTCTTTAACGGGCTTTTAATTTGGATTATAGCTATAGCTTTCAAAAGGCACAAAACGGTAGGTATATATTTGGCTTTGCTCTATGGGCTTTGCTCTGCAGGTCTTGTATGGTATATCAATTTTTCAGACGGTACAAAAACCGAACGGCGCGAACATGATGTTTGGATAAAGGAAATGGAATATTACACCAGTAAACTCTCCAGCAGGGGAATAATGGCTTCGGTGCCTCGCATTCCAAGCCCAAATGAACTTTTAGATATTCAACGTAAAATTTATACCGATCACGCAAGAGGTGAAAAGCCCAGTAAGTATGAACAAAGCGCAGCGTGGAAAAGTTGGAACATAATACAGGCGGCATTTCAAAGTGCAGGTTTGCAAGCACCATCCTTGGCAGACCCGGTGCATTTGGAAGTAAGGGAAAGGGATTATTTTTATACTCCCGCATTTATATTCATGTCCTTGCTTTACGGGCTTGGCATAGGATTCCTCTTGCTTTATGTTCAGCAAAGAAGGCCTACATTGTTAATACCAAAAGGTGTTGCCATTACCTTGCTTTGCGGGGCAATCCCCTTGTTTGCAAACTACAAGGAGCATAGCAGGGCAAATTTATGGGTGCCGTGGGATTACGCATATAATTTGCTTATGAGTTGCGAACCCAATGCTATACTCTTTACCAACGGAGATAACGATACATTCCCACTCTGGTTTGCTCAAGAAGTTGCGGGCATTCGCAAAGATGTAAGGGTTGTGAATTTAAGTTTGGGCAATACGGACTGGTACATAAAGCAAATGCTGGATAACCCGCCTATTCTAAAACTGAGTTATGATAAAGCAGGCATAGATAGAGAAATGGTACTTTCCGAAAGTAATTATGCCCAGCCTTCTCAGAGGATAGAGCATTGGGTTAGTAGGGCAGAGCAAGCAATTCCAACCCTAACAAAGCAAATTGATATTTTGAGTGAGCAATTAGATTCTCTTCGCATTGCGCAGTCAGATACATCAAAAATCGCAACTGAACTTTTCAAACGGAAAGTGTGGCTTCAAACCTATACCGCATTAAAGGACTGGGGCGAGCCTCGCAAGGGCGGCATCATGCAAACGCAGCATAAATTGGTAGTTGATTTAACGATGAATAATTTGGACAAACCTATTCATGTTTCAACAACCGTTGGGCTTTCTAACGCCATTGGTCTGGACAAGTATATGGTGCAAAAAGGCATGGTTTGGGATTTGGTAAAAGGAACGCTCTCTCCAAGCAGAGACAGCATGGATATAGAAAGAACAGCTTATTTAGTTGACAGTGTGTTCAAATATAGAGGCCTGGGCGATGGCACCGCTTATGTTGATGGAGAAACAAGGCAACTTCTTTTCAATTACAACTCCATATACATACGCCTTGCAATGTCTGCGAAAGACCCAAATGAAGGGGTTCTCTATGCAGATATGGGTATAAAGCAATTCCCTGAAGAATGGCGCAATTATGCCGTAGCAGCCGAATTATTGCAAGCAGCCGGCGATAATGCCAGAGCCGCAGAATATTTGGCAAATGGTCTAAAGAATGTTCCGGAAAGTATTGGCAAATCATATTTGTTGCCTTCGTTAGAGCGCTTAAAAAATAAAGAGTGACAAGTGGACTTGAGCATTATAATCCCGGTAAAGGACGAGGCAGAGAGCCTGCCTGAGTTGCTTACAGAAATTAAGGCGGCAATTTTGCCGTCTGTGCAGAATTTTGAGGTAATAGTCATAGACGATGGTTCTAGGGATAATTCTTGGGAAGTTTTGCAAAATCTCTCAGGGGAATATGATTTTCTAAAAACTATCAAATTTCAATATAACTGCGGGAAGGCAACAGCTCTGTCGCATGGGTTTAGCATAGCAAAGGGCAAGTACATTGCAACAATAGACGGAGACCTGCAAGACAATCCCGCAGAAATTCCAGAAATGTTGAAAATGCTTGAAAATTGCGATTTGGTAAGCGGCTGGAAAAAGAAGCGCCATGATCCTTGGCATAAAACAATACCGAGCGTATTTTTCAATTTAGTTGTATCCACAGTGTGTGGGCAACGTTTACACGATTTTAACTGTGGCTTAAAGGTATATAAGGCAGAAGTTGCAAAAAGCATCAGGCTTTACGGGGATTTTCACCGTTTTATTCCCCTTATGGCGAGTTGGAATGGATATAAGATTGCGGAGAAAGTTGTTGAGCACAGAGCTAGGAAGCACGGAGTTTCTAAATATGGTTTTTCCAGACTTGTATCTGGTTTTTTGGATTTGCTAACCTTGATGTTTTTGCGTAAATTTGCGATTAAACCTTTGCATTTTTTTGGCTCTTTGGGTTTGTTGCTGTGCTTTGCCGCCGCAATAGTTTTTGGTTATTTTGGCATTGAGTGGATTTGCACCGGAGCATTAAGAGTGCGCCCCTTGCTTGTTTTAGCAGGTTTTGCTTTTGTTTCTGGCATTCAATTTATATCGCTTGGTTTGTTAGGCGAGATGTTGAATTCCA
This sequence comes from Fibrobacteria bacterium GUT307, assembly GCA_001462235.1. GTDB lineage: Bacteria > Fibrobacterota > Fibrobacteria > Fibrobacterales > Fibrobacteraceae > Fibrimonas. The sequence continues at coordinate 16,090 of LIUI01000156.1, read as the reverse complement.
AATTGCAAAAAATGGATTAATTATACTGGAGCAGAACAACATGTTCATTGTGGCAATACAATAGTTTTGGCTACCTGAACTAGGTATATAATCTCCAAAATTATTAACTTGCTTCTACTGCCTTCCCCTGCAAAACAATTTTGCCGCCTGCTTTCAAGACAATATCGGAAGGTGCCTCTATCTTCAAAACACCCGATGAATCGTCAAGGGTGATTTTTACGCCGCCTGCAGTTTTGAAAACGCTTTTCTTTCTACCTTCAACGGTTAATTCATCGCTCTGCAAAGAAAGTTGTTTGCCAGCCTTGGATGAGATGCTTTCTGGGGCATCAATATCCAAGCTCTTGGTCTTGTCGTCAAAAATCAACCCTACACCGCCGGAGGTTTTCAAAATATTCTGGAAAGAATTTTTGTCGCTGGAAGGGCCTTTGTGTGTCTCCTTTGGAAGTGCGCCGAGAGCTATAGGTTTGTCTATATCGCCGTCTTCAAAGGCTATCAAAACGGGGGTCCCTCTGCGGAGTGGGAAATGAATACCGCAGTTCTCGCCAGCAAAGTTCTGAGCCAAATGAACGGGAATGCTGCTCGCCAAATCAGGGTTTTCCTCGTCAAAAGGCATGCGGACTATGTAGCGGCCCTCGGAATCCAAGGCCGCTGGGGAATCTTTGAAGCCTTCTATATTGGCAACTATTACCCCAGGAATCTGAGGTTTTGCTCTTTTGCGAGGCAAAGAGCCGAGCATACGCTTTGAAAAGGCCACGATACGGCAGGAATAACCTTCATTTTCGTCTTTTATCCCAAAGGCTGCTCCTTGGCTGCCTATGTGAGATGCCGAATAAACTATGAAAGTTTCTCCAGAGGCATCAAATGACATACCCGGCCTAAACGGGACATGCCCGTGCCCATAAAAGACATTTCCGTTGCCAGTGGTTTCCAAGCTGCAATCCACAAAGTTTGAATCAGAAGCTGAAAAATCATCGCTGTCGCTGATAACAAGCTCGCTTCTGCTTTCGGAATGCCTCACAAATTCAATTATGCCGTTATCTTCAAAAAGCCTTTGCAAAAAAGCCAAATCGCTCTCGTTGTATTGTATTTTGAAATCCGCTTGGTAGTAGGAGTTTAGACTGTATTTGACATTTGAAATTTTGGCTTTACCCAGAATTGAATTGGCAATTTTTTCTATGTCGCTGTCACAATAGACGGCATGTTTTTTTTCCTTGTCTATAAGATGGCGGAAGGTTTTTATTTTAAGGGTTGTCATTGAGGTGCCAGCCGAAGATGATTTTATAATGCAGTTTGTTACCACTCCATTGAAAAATTCTTCCTTGCTGTTTTCAAACTTGAAAGAAAAACTCGCCTCTTTGCCAATCAAAGGGTTAGATGAACTACCCTGCGATAGAAAATTGACTGCAAGCAAGTCTTCGCCATAGATACCTTCTTCCAAATTAAATGATAAAACCGCAGGTTTTCCATTAAATCCGTCTATGGATAAACTAAGCCATGATGAATTAAACATTTACAACAACCATCCTCTTTAAAGTGTTAAAAATCCCTTACTAGTCTAATCCCTATAAACTCAGCACCGTTAGGTGAGGATATATCCGTTAATACAGATTTCCTACTACAGGCCTCCGGAGAATCATTATAAGAACTACCAGCAAAAAAAGCAACGCTTGAGCTTTGGTCTTCTGGCAAAAGCCAAATAGCAGCATTGCCCGCAAAATTCCTGATCCCATTTACAATACGTCCTTCATAAACTTTTTTCAACTTAGGGATTTCACAGAATTCGTTAAAATTTGAATAAGAAGCTGCAAGCGTTTTCCATTCATTTACCGTAGGCAATCGTTTTTTTGCCCACTTGGAATATGCAATAGCATCTTCTAAACTTACAGATAAAACAGGATAATCCTCGTATTCTTTCATTTTTGCCAAAGCTGGAATTTTATGGTTTGTTTCTTCGCAAAATTTCTTGTATTCCTTGTTGCTAACCTCGTTTACATCCCAAATTATCGTTGAATTGTAATTTTCTTTTTTGCTTTTTTTACCAAAAGAAAAATCTGAATGAATGCCAAAATAAAACCCAAAGCCTTTATTTGCATTTTTCCCTATGAAAGCAAGTGGAATTGATATTTCCAAAGAAAATTCATTGCTTATCTGTAGTAGTGCACCAGGCTCCACATAAAACAAATGGCTTTTCAAGGGTAAATGAATTTTCTCTCTAACAGCTAAATACGGCATAAATACATGTTTAATTGGTACCCCTGCACGCAGGTAAAATTCGGCTTTATCTTGCCTTGAATATTCATAAATCAAATTTTCCAGCAAATTCAAAAACAAGACATTTTGCTCTGCTAAGAGTGCAAGGCGAATTGCAGAAAAGCCTGAACCTCTAGGGCTTATCCAGTCTGCCGCAAAGCCTATTTGCAACGGAAAATAATTGTATTGCATACCTAGCAAAAAATCTCTTATTCCCCATTCCTTATGTGTTTGCACAGGAAAAGCAAGCCTTGCCCCCAAGCCCCATGGCAAACCTAGGCGAAAATCAAAAGGGATTTTTGAAATGGAATTTGAGTCAAAACTGTAAAAATAAGAAAATCCACTGTTAGCTTCTATGTGAAACGCCGAAGGAGATAACGAATATGCTTCACGTGCTTGATTTCTTCGCAAAAAATCGTGATCTATTTCAAAAAATTTGCCGCTCTGCAAAGTAAAATCATAAGTAGCAGGAATAAAACTTTCGTTTGGCGGAACAAGAAAAACTGAATGCTCACCTAGCAGCATGGCAGAATTTTCAAAAGGCGTTCCTTCAATTTCTTTCTCAGGATTCCTGTCTAAAAATACATTTGCATTATCCGGGGTTGTGAGTATAATCAACGTAGCCCGCTCCTCGGCAGCAGAAATTATGGAATAAAAAAATATAGCACAAATCATAAAGATGTGCATGGAACCTTTACCAATCATTATGGTAATATAGCAAATTATAGGGTACAGGGTGTGGGGTACAAGGTACATTGTTATAGTACAAGGTACTGGGTAGGGGGTACAGGGTACATTACCAATTAATATTTACTATATTATCCTTTTATTCTAATGGAGGCTTTATGGCTATTCCCGCGTACATGAAAATAGATGGCATTCCCGGCTCGGTGAATGTATCTGGCAGAGAGGGCTTTGTTGAAGTTCTTGAATTTAATCACAGAGTTTACGTACCTACAGATCGCGATGATGGATCGCTTACAGGTACACGTAAACACGATTCTCTTGTGTTACATAAGGCTTTTGACAAATCATCCTCGCTTCTTTATCAAAAAGTTTGTACAGGGCAAACAGTGCCAAATATTTTGATTAGATGGTTTAAAATCACAGACAGAGGTGAGGAAGTTGCTTATTTTGAACATAAACTTGAGAAGTGCAAAATTGCAAGCGTACGTTCGTATATGCACAACGTAAAAGACCCCACAAAAGAGCAGTTTGTACATCAAGAAGAGGTTACCATTCGTTATGAAAAAATAACTTGGAACTTTCTGGATGGCAATTTGCAGCACACAGATCAGTGGAATCAGAGATAAACGGCACCAGCCGATAGTTCATTATAGGAGTTGTCTATGCACTTTTTCGTTTTTGCATTTGCTGTTATACTAACAGCGAATTTATCCCACGGGAGAAGTTTAGCTTCCGTACGTAAAGATGCTTTTACCGTTGGAGTGAACAAAGGCGACTCTGCTACTGAATATAATTTTATATCTGAAATGACAAAAAAAATGAAATTTCCAAGGTTTAGACTTGTTACTTTTGAAAATGCAAATGCTGGGCAGAAATTGCTTTTAGATGGCAAAATAGATGCTATAATATCAAGAGTCAATTATTCAAAGCACTTGGAAAGTAAATTTTTATTGTCTGCTCCTTATGCAAAAGCAGATATTGCCGTTGCCACGTTGGCAAAGAATAAAGTTTGGACACTTGCCGATATAAATGGAAAATCATTGGCATTTATTCCAAGAGACATTTCCAACGAGCAAGTTCTTGGCATTTGGCGAAATTCAAAACTAAATGCTAATCAAAGTTTAGATGATGCTTTCAATTCTTTGCGAAATGGTGAGGTAGTGGCAATTGTAGCGAGCAGGCAGTCATTAGAAGCACAAAAAGATTCCCTTTTGCAAATATTCCCAAATAAATTGCTGGAGAACAATATAGTTGCATTATTTGCCCCAGGCTCCAACGCTTTGCAGGAGGAGTTTAATAAGAATATAATAGAAACGAATGTACCTTTAAAACCTAAAGGTGATAAATCAAAAGAAAATCTAATTCAAGATAAAGAGCGTTTGGCTAAAATCATGGTTCTTCTAAACGAATTGAAAAAAGAAATTGAAATTTTGCAAGAGGGATTAAAATGAATTTTTTTGAACAGGAATTAAAAACATTAAAAGAAGTAAAGAAAGAATTTGATAATAACTATAGAAATTCCGAGTTTAATTTTGACACAGAACAACTTTTGTTTGGGATTGCCTCTTTGACCGCAAGAATACGCGAAGAAATGGCAGAAACAGAAAATGAAATAGCCAGAGACTTTGTAAAAAGCGTTGCTCCTGAATTACTTTTGCCTTTACCTTCCCGTTCCTTGGCAGAAGTTATTCCTTCTCCTACAGATAATTTGGAAAGAGAAATTTCAAGCGATTCTTCACTCAGTTTCAAAAGCAAAACATCAAATGAAAAACCATTTTTTTGGAGAATAGTCGGTAAGCATAAATTTAATCCTGCGCAAAAAATATTTTCTGTTAAAGCCGTGGAAGATGCCGAGGGTTTTGACTGTTTGGAATTTGAAAGCTGTGGCAGTGGTTCCTGGATTATCTTTATAAACGGAGAAAATGAATTTGCTTGGAGTTTATGGTATTTTATTTTGGAATACGCAAAACCACCTATCGTTGTAAAGCCTTATGTAATTACGCAACCCAAAAATCCTTGGGAGTTGTGCAGAGATTTTTTTTGCTTTGAAGAGAAATTCAGGTATATTTATATGGAAAATTTGCCAAAGAAATTTCGCTTTGCAAAAAAAATTCCAAGGGAAATTTTTTCTAAAATATGCACAGAAAATTTTAAACTTAATGTTTTGCCAATAGAAAATTCTTTTGAACAAAATTTAGAACCGATTCTTTTAGACAGCGGAATTTTTGAAGCGAAAATTTTTCCAAAAGAAGAAAGGCAAATTATATTATCTTTGAAAGAAGTTTTGGCAGGAAATGTGAAAAAGGCAAATTTTAAGGAAATTAAATATAGCTATAATTCCGGGCAGCTTCGTTTTGCAAATTTACCGCCAGATTCAAATGTAATTTCCATAGTTGCTTTTATTTGCGATGGAGTTATCGCAGCGAATGCCTTGGAGCAGGGTTCTGTATTACAGGCAAAAGATCCCACCATGCGAATGTGCGAAATCCGCTCTGCCATAAATGCCTTGCCATTTTTACAGCCTTTTGCAGGTAAAACGTCCGAATGGGGAATTTTAGGTTTGCTGCAACAAAATTATTTGCAGTTTTTTGAGGGCGATACTTTGAAAAATGCTCTTGAAATGCAGCTTTGGAATGCTCAGGGAAAACATAATTTTTTGGCACAGAGCATAAAAAGTGTTTCTTTAGAAAATAAAAGCGCGGTGCATAAAGGTTGCCTTGTTCCAATGGCAAATGTGAAAATAGTTTTATCCTTAAATTTCTTTAACATAAATAACTATGGATTCTTAGGTGTTTTACGGGCTTATGGGGAAGTGCTTTTTTATTTGCTCAAGAAAATTTTTATTTGCAATATGCTTGTTAGATTAGTTTTGCGAATTGAACCTTTTGGAATGGAATTAGTATGGGAATAAAAAATTCTTTTTTTGAATGGATGCTTTTATGGCATTTAAGCAAAGATGAAAGCAAAAAGCTCCGCATAATTGGAAGCAATTCCTTAAAGCATCCAAGCGGTGACATAGATTTTGTAAAATATAATAAAAACGAAGTATTGCTTGCTTTAAACGAAATGAGTTTATGTGGTGCAGATTCTTCCTTGCCAGAGCCTTTTATAAGAGGCATTATAACGGAGAATGAGGATTCTGTGGCTTTGGCTAATTTTTTAAATTTACTTCAGCATTATTTTGCAATGCTCAGATTTAATGCGATTTTGGGAAGAAGCAGTTTTTTTATGAGGGAGCTAGGAAGTGGAGAATGGCAAAATCGCTTTGCCATGTATAATGATTTTTTTTCACTGGAAACTCTCAGATGTTTTTTTGTGAAAATATTTCCCGGTTGTAAAATTAAAGTCCATAATTTTGAGCCTTTGAAAATTGAAAATCCCGCTCCTGCTCTTTTGGGCAATGCAATGTTAAACGGCACAAGGCTTTTGGGAGAAAATTGTACGAGTTTAACAAATGCCATGCGAGTTGATATTTACGGAATTTCTTTGGAGCAAAGCATAGAATTAAGAAGAAAAAAAGATTTTTTGGATGTGAGATTTCCGTTTAAAATTAAAGTATGTTTTAAAACAAAAATTTACGATAATGAAATTTGCCGTTTGGGTGGCAAGAAATTATCAGAAAATTTTTGGCTTGGAAATAAAAATTTTGAAGATTTCAAATGGGAGAAATGGTTATGAAAAAAATCCTGTCAATTTGGTTAATCATGGGTATAGGAATTCAGATTTCCTGTATGCAATTAGAATACGTAGAACGTCCTGCGGAAGGAACAACTGTAAGCTCTTCAGGTTTTGAAAGCTCTTCTAGTTTTGAAAGCTCTTCCAGTTTAGCAAGCTCTTCTAGTTTAGCAAGTTCTTCTAGTTTAGCAAGTTCTTCTAGTTTAGTAAGTTCTTCCAGTTCGGAAAATTTGAAATTGCAAATTAGCAAACATAGGTTAGATACTTTAAACGTAAGCTATTATGAAGCAATTCTTATCTGCAATGAAATGTCCCTTGCAGATAGTTTGGATACTCTTTACCAATACGATGGGCGTGTATTTGAAGGAGCTTATTTTTGGTTGCAGAATATAAAAGTTTTGGAAAATCACTCTGGTTATCGTTTACCAACAAAAGAGGAGTGGATTTTGGCAGAGGAAAACGGTGAAATGGAAGATATTAGTGAAAATATAGGAGAATGGCTTTATGAGGAAAAAAATGGACCATATAGCGTTTTTGAGCTTGCTGTTCTTGAGCAATCAATTCCTAAATTTATAAAAACCGTTGGTTTGTATAAAGAAAGGAATGACGGCTATCCGGTTTATGGAATGAGGGTGTTGCTCACTTTAAGGTAAAATTTTTCATTTGCAGACTTGATTTGCACTATTTGCGGACAATTCTGCTTGAGTTTTACAAAAACGGAGCCTTGGGCGTTGGCTTTTTCTCTTTGAATTTCAGCGCCCTTGAAGTTGTATGCCCTGAGTTCAAATTCGCCATTCAATCCATTAATTTGCAAGCCACCATTAATGCGTACTGCATTTAAATTTTGCATAAATGAGCTTACAACAATAGGAGTTGACTTTTCTGTTGTTAGGTGTACTTTGCGGTACATTATTTGCCCGTTTTCTGTGTAGGCAATGAAAATATCCGCAATTTCCGGTTTTAATATATGCAGGTAATTGCCTATAATTTCTGCATAGTCTTTAAGACTATCTTGAGCTATATCGTAGGTGTAAATATTCCTATTCCCGCTTGAACTTGAGAGGGGTAGAGCGATGTATCTATTATTAGAAACATCCCAAATGGTGTCTTTGCCGGGATTTGCTGGAATTCCATTGTAAAGAACATTGGACGAATTCACGATGTGCAGGCGAAGAATATGATTTTCTGTTGTTGAAGGAGCAATAGATAAAGCGAAAGTAAGCGTATCTATGCCTTCTTCGTTTTTAGATAGTGGAATTATCGAAAGTCCTTTTTCCAAGCTACCGGTAACGGAGCTAAAATTTAACCTGCTTGTTGAGTTCCAACTCATGCCTGTGCTTTGCAAATTAGGATTTTTAAAGTAAGAGCGAGATTTAAAATCGTTTAAATTTTCTTGCCCGTAATACGGAATAACTATGTCTTTTGGAATCCTAAGCGCAGTGCTTGGTTTTTTGCTTGGGGAATGCACATGAACAAAAATTGTATCTTTTCTTTTGCATACTTTGTATAAGTCACAGTCGCCCTTGCTGGAAAGCTCTATGCTGCTCCAAGAATCAATGGCTTTTTCTCCGCCAAGGCACGAAAGATTGCCGTTTTCAATCTTGCAGTTCACAGACCCAGAAAGTGTCTTTGCCGAAAAATCCTTAGTTCCGCTTCTGTAAAAAAGGCTATCTATGTTGGCTATTATCTCCTGTTTGCCGGCTTCTATGGAAAAATTCTTTGAAGCATCAGTATCCATAAGCGTAAAAATCGCAATTGAATGGAGAGTATAACCAGGTACACCGTTACGACGTATAACCTGTGCAATAGAATGCAAGTCATTTTTATGATTTTTTATTGCTATGGGATTAGAATCTATATAATAGCTAGCCTGAACTGGTTTTTTTACACTTATTTTCTCAGATGATAATATGGAGCTACTCAAAATATTTCCGGTTGAATCTAAAACGATATCTTTTACAATTATAATGCTTGAAATATCGCCGTCATTGCCGTCAGGCACATATATTTCACAAGAAACAAGCAGATGAGTATTTTCGTCTTCCCACTTTGCTATTCCTAATCCGCCGCATTTTTGAATTTGCCCAGGCTTTCCTTGCCAGGATTTTGAGGAACCCGCTATTATTATAGGCAGTTCCGTGCTTGGAGTCCAGTCATTATCCATTTTGAATATGTAGAGTGCGCTGTTGGTATATTCTGTTGAGGCAGGCAATAAAACAGCAAGTGCTTTTCTGCCATTTTTGTCAAAATTATCAATTACAGCCAAATCTTTTCCAAAATAAGCATTTTCGCCAAAGGAAAGTCCATTTTCTCCACTAGCTAAACCATTTGTGTTTGGTTGCAAAAGTGCCCAAGAATTCTCCGTTATACTAAAGAAATCAACTCTGCCGCTTTTTTCATAAATTCCGTTTTTGCTGTAGGGATTTCCTGTTGCCAAGTAATAAACCTTATCTGCACCGCTTTGGCCTATTCCCAAAAGAGCAAGCCGCCTTGTATAGCTTCCAAGATTTTGAGATACTTTGTAACTTCCATCTACTTCCCACATAAATTTCTGCATATCCCTGCTGGCTAAAATGCTATCGCTTATGCTGTTTGCACTGTTTATAGTTATTTGCGTTATAATCAATTTTCTTAGGCTTGCAAAAAGCACGATTGCTGTGTTTTTGGTGTCATTAAGTGAATCCAAAACAACTACTGCTGTAGCGCTGTTGTCATGGATTTCATCACCATCAGGTATAGAAAAAACATTTGGTGCCTTAAAAGGGTGCACAATTCCCAGAATATTGCCATAGCTGTCCACAACATTATAAGTGCCAACTTTTTCCTGCCCTTCTTTAAATGAGGTATCTCTGCCGCCAAGCAGCATTAAATTTGCATAAACAGAGTTTTTTTCTCCCAAAGCTGCTATTTGTTTTAAACTTGGAAAATATCCATCTGGTGCATTGTTGCTATACACATAACCTGCCTGGAATATATCCGGCTCCATGATTGTGAATCTTTGCGCAAAAACTTGTACGCATAAAAATAAAATAAAGACAAAAGCCTTTAAATAAAGGTTTTTCATAAAACTCCCCTCGGTTAAACATTCTCTTATTAATATAGTAAAATATCGCGCTCCATTAGAGCTTCCCATTTAATTATCAAATCTCAGGTTGCTTACCCGTTAGCTTAACAAAAATTTCCACATATTTGTCAAGGGTGTTTTTCACAACATCTTTGGGAATTTCCGGACCGGGGTAATCCTTGTTCCAGTCTAAGGTTTCCAGCCAGTCTCGGACATATTGCTTGTCAAAGCTCTCTTGGTTTTGCCCTTCTTGGTATTTTTCTGCAGGCCAGTATCTTGAAGAATCCGGTGTTAAAATCTCGTCTATCAAAACTGTTTTGCCATCTATCTCGCCAAACTCAAATTTTGTGTCTGCTAAAATAATGCCTTTGGTTGCGGCATAGTCCCTAGCTTTGCTGTAAACTTGAAGGGTAAGGTCTCTGAGTTCTGCAGCAATCTTTTCCCCTACAATGGGGATTGTTTGCTCGTAAGATATGTTTTCGTCGTGGCCAATGTCTGGCTTGGTGCTTGGAGTGTATATAGCTGGCTCTATTTTTGCACAGAGTTTTAAGCCATTTGGCAAAACATGCCCGCAGATTTTGCCGGTTTTTTGGTAATCCTTCCAGCCAGAGCCTACTATGTAGCCTCTCGCTATACATTCAACGCTATGCCTTTTGGCTTTTTTAACGAGCATTGAACGCCCTTTTAGGTAATCTGCGTAGGGTTTTAGCGCCGCAGGGTAGTCTTCTACATTTGCGGTTACCAAATGATTGGGCATTCCCAGTTGCTCAAACCAAAAAAGCGAAAGTTGGTTCAAAATTTTGCCTTTGCCGGGTATTGGCGTTGGAAGCACAACGTCAAAAGCAGAAAGGCGGTCGCTTGCTACCATTAAAAAATGCTCGCCAAGGTTGTACATATCACGCACTTTGCCCTGGTGAAACAAGGGAACTGTGGTTATGGGTGTGTCAAATTTCAAAGCCATAATGGGTAATATAGTAAACGCAAAATTTGCTATATTGTAGAGTATAGAACTTTGGAGCCGCTTGTGAGCAAAATTAAAGTTATTTTGGCCTTGTTAATCCTGATATTCGTTTCCTGTGCTTTGAGCGTAGGCGAATTTCCAGACGATTCCCCCAATTCCGGCTCGGAAAGCTCAAGTGACGGTTCTTCTAGTTCAATAACAGCCGGTTCATCCAGCTCAATAATGGCTAGCTCATCCAGTTCAACAACAGCCAGTTCATCCAGCTCAATAACAGCCAGCTCATCCAGTTCAATAACAGTTGGCTCTTCCAGCTCAATAATAGCTAGCTCGTCTAGCTCAATAACGGCCAGCTCATCTAGCTCAACAACTGCTGGCTCTTCCAGTTCGGTATCTTCAAGCTCAGAAGCACCTGCGCCTATATATGGCGCAGATTTTCTTGATCCGCGTGATAGTAAAACTTATAAAACCGTTATTATAGGTACCCAAACCTGGATGGAATCTAATTTGAATTATAAACCTAGCTCTGCTTCTGGCCACAAATGCTATGCTGAAGGTTACGGCTACGACACTTGGCTCAAACCGACGGAAGACCAGTCAAAAATAGAAGCCAACTGCGATAAATTTGGCAGGTTATATGATTGGGTAACAGCACGGACGGTTTGCCCCACCGGTTGGCATTTACCCAGCCGTGATGAATGGAATGTATTAAAAAATTACGTTTATGATATACTCTGGAATAATTATGAAGATGAAGATTTTGGTTGGGGTGTTGGCACTAAATTAAAAGCAACCGACGGTTGGAAAGTTCACGATGTGCAGGGCAATAATGGCATAGATGCCTATGGCTTTAATGCTATTGGCGGTGGTTACTGCTATTCTTGTGATCAAGAGGGCTTAAACAGTGCTGTTGGTAGCTACTCTGGCATAGGCGATCGCGGTAATGGCGATAGTGAAGTTGGTCATTGGTGGAGTGACACCCAATATACAAGCCCTGCAGGAAATACCGAGCAAGCTTGGAGATTCACAATGAAATATAACGACAACGGTTTTATAGAGAAATACGAGATAAAGAGCGACCATTACTCAGTGCGATGTGTAAAGAATTAGCATTCCAAACACAATGCCTGTTACAAATATAGATGCGTATAGGGCAAAAGAACCGTTCTGTGCCATGCGAACAGCCCTTCCAAGCCATTGCAAAACATCAGCGATAAAATCACCGATGGCATCTATAACATAGTGGTCAAAAGCCTTAAAAAAACCTGCAACGCATTTAATCAAAAAGCTACGGGTAAATGAATAATACATTTCGTCAAAATAAAACTTATTGTAAACAACTTTATATAAAGGCGAGCGAATATCCGTTTCTAAAGCAGCCTCTGCGCTTGTGCCTTTGCGGGCATACAAAAGCCAAGCAACTGCAAAACCAAAAACGCCCATAGAAGCCGCAGCAATAGGCAGCCATTGCACCGAGCGTTCCCCAGCAACAAATCCATGCACAAGAAAACCTATCACAGCAGAAGGAATTGCCAAAACAACAATGGGGAATGTCATCCAAGGGTCTTCGTGAACGTGGGTTAGTTCGCTCCTAGCTTTGCCGTGGAATGTTAAAAAGAACATTCGGAACATATAAAAGGCAGTTAAGCCGCCTGTGAAAAGCCCTATGAAAAATACCGGGTAATTACCTGCCACCCATGCAGAGAGCAAAATTTCGTCTTTGCTCCAAAAGCCAGAGAAGGGAGGAATACCTGCAATAGCTAAACAACCTATTAAACAGCTAAAATATGCAAATGGCATTTTTTTGCGAAGCCCGCCCATTTCATCTAGGTTGTTGCTGTGCACCGCATGAATAACAGCACCGGCAACCAAGAATAACATGCACTTGAAAAAGGCGTGGGTAAAAACATGGAACATCGAAGCGGTTAAACCACCAACGCCGAGCGCAAACATCATATAACCGAGCTGGCTCAGGGTAGAATACGCTAAAATTCGCTTTATGTCTTTTTGCGTGCAAGCGATAACGGCCGCAAAGAAAGCGGTGAAAGCCCCGATAAATGCAGCAACTTCAAGCACGGTTCCGATGCTTGCGAAAAACGGGAAAAGACGCGCTGTTAAATAAACGCCCGCTACCACCATGGTTGCGCTGTGTATTATTGAACTGACGGGGGTAGGCCCCTCCATCGCATTTGGGAGCCATATATGCAAAGGGAACATCGCGCTTTTGCCCCAAGCGCCGATGAACACCAGAACAGACGCCACGGCAAGCCATCTGTGAGAAACTACTGTGTTTACGATACCCAAAATTTGCGGGTTGTTCCATTTTGAAAAATCAAAGGAATTCAATAAAAAACCTATCAACAGAATGCCGAGCAAAAAGAAACTGTCTGCAAAACGGGTTAAAATAAATGCTTGTTTTGAAGCGGCAACCGCAGAGGGTTTGTGATACCAAAAACCTATGAGCAGATAACTCGAAATACCCACAAGCTCCCAAAAAATGTACATCTGAATTAAATTTGAAGAAACAACCAAGCCGAGCATAGAAAAAGAAAACAAACTGAGCAGGGCAAAAAAGCGCTCCGCGGAAGGGTCATCTTTCATGTAGCCAACGCTGTATATATTTACCAAAAAGGATATAACCGTGATAACCACCAGCATCATCACGGAGATAGCGTCGCAGTAAAAGGAAATTTTAAGGGATATTTCGCCAAAGGTTTCGCTGAGGAGCGGCAGCCATTCCCAAGACCATAGAAGAGCATCCCCTTTAAAATCAAATCCGGCGGCAAGCACCAAAGCGAATGCCATGGAGAGCAATGCCATTGATATGGAAAAATATCCGGCAATTTTTTTCAACCTCAATGGACTGAAAATAGCTCCGTTGACCAAAAACGAAAGCACAGGAAATATCAATATGAGCCAACTGTATTTCATTTTAAACCCTTTTCAAAGTATGGGAATTTTCAAAATCTTTGCGGAGCGGCCAGCCTTCAAAATTTTCTTCCGTAAAAATGCGGCGCAAGTCCGGGTGCCCTTCAAAAGAGATGCCAAACATATCGTAAACCTCACGCTCCTTCCACTCTGCCGCCGGATAAATTGCGGTGATGCTCGGAATTTCGGGGAGTTCGTCCGGATTTTTTGGACGTGGTAAAGAGCAGTGGGCAAAAACCTTATGCCCTTCGCTCAAACTCATGGTTTGCAAAACAACATCAAACCGGTCGAGCCAATCAATAGCTGTGATGTCTATGAGATAATCGCAATTCAAATGAGACTGCAAGAATTTTGCAAATTCAATCCAATCCTCTTTTTTCACATATAAATCTTCTGCTATGTATGGAAATTTTTCCCGGATGGTTTTTAAAATTTCCTCTTTGGAGCGTCCGTTTTCCGCAGGCGGAGTGTATGGCACCATCTCCGGTAAATTTTCTTTGGGTATTCTCACGGGTTTGAATGCGGATTTATATTCGGGATTTTTTTCTTTGAATTCTGCCCTTGCCTGTGCCATTTCTTCATCTTTAATTTTTTCGAGTTCTTCCCATGCTTTTTTTGCCGCAGCCCAACGGTCTCCGTCGTCTTCCGCTCTTGTTTTTCCCTCTTGCCAAGGTGCTCGGCTGGATTCCGTTGAGAAAATTTTTTCTCTCAATTTCAAGATTCCCTGAAACAGAGCCTCCGGGCGGGGAGGGCAGCCGGGTATAAAAACATCCACCGGAATCACCAGGTCTGCGCCACGGATTACGCTGTAGTTATTGCATATAAAGGGGCCGCCGCTTATGGTGCAGGCTCCCATTGCTATCGCATATTTAGGCCCCGGAATCTGTTCCCACAGAGCCATCATCGCAGGGGCTATTTTTTTGGTCACCGTTCCGGCTATTATAAATAAATCTGCTTGGCGCGGGCTTGCCCTGAACACTTCACTCCCAAAGCGGGCTATATCGTAGCGAGCCATTGAACTGGACATCATCTCTATGGCGCAGCAACTGCTTCCGTAGGTAAGGGGCCAAAGCGAATTTGCCCTTGCCCAGTTTATAACCCAGTCCATAGCATTTACCAGATATTTGCCCCCCGGAATAGGGTCTAAAATTTTGGGTGCAATATTTGTGATGCCCATATCGGGGGTAATATAGAAAATGCCTTTACTGCTGTAACTCGTTCTCTGCCACCTCTCCAAACGCCAACTAACTAATGGTTATTCTTCTCCCGATAGCAAGCATAAATAGGCGCGAAAGACTCTATTCCATTCAGACTTACCACTATTGGAGGTGTGCATACAGCGGGGCAAGGAGCACCTTCGTAGCAACTGGGGAGGCTACAGCACGCATCTTTTTCAACAAGTTTGAATTTTCCCGGGTCAACAACTTCCCTGCATTCGTAAACTCTTCGACAATCCGCGTTTTTACCATGTTTTGAGTCTCTTAAGCACGGAGCCTCAACCCAGCCACATTCAGTTGGATATGGATAGCAAACATCGCACTCCGGGCAGCTTGGATTTGTATAGCAAGGTGGCTCAAATCCGCATTTATAATTGTATTTGCCGTTGCCGTTGCCGTCTTTATACCAGTAGCAATTTCCGGGTTCCGCTGGAGAACTTGAAGAACTTGAAACTCCGTCGACAGAACTGCTAAGTCCGTCAACAGAACTGCTAAGTTCATCTTTAACGGGATTGGTGATGAAATTTTCGCTTATTAAACAAGCAAAAAAAAGGAGTGATGCACAAATGTAAGCACAGACGGAAAATACATTTTTCTTATTCATACTAATAAATTTAATTTTTTTGAAAACTTTTGGCAACATTTTTTGCAATTTACGTGAATAATTCTGTTTTTGTGTGATATTTGGCGCTGTTTTTTGTAAGTATGGCGGTAAAAGGTTTCTACATTATTTCTTAATGCCTCAGAAATACTTCAAGTATGTTTTGCTTACCGCAATTGCTTTTCAACCGGCGGTGTGTTTTGGTGAG
>LIUI01000156.1:0-490 GCA_001462235.1 Fibrobacteria bacterium GUT307 | reverse complement strand
AGCGGAGAATTTAGGGAAAGTGGAATTGAAGGGGAAGGGTATTCTATCGGAAATATGGAAAACGGCAAGCGGCACGGAGAATGGAAAGAGTTTCGATATAATCTTAAAAACAGCGAATATTTGTATTGTGTTGGAAATTACAAAGACGGTAAACAGAACGGAGAATGGAAGTGGTTTTACGAAAATGGGGATTTGAGCAGCGTGAGGAATTACAAAGATGGCAGGCTGCACGGAATGGCAAAAAGGTTTCACGAAAATGGGGATTTAAATAGTGTGGAAAGTTACGAAGACGGCAAGCCTCACGGAGAGTGGAAAGAATTTGACGAAGACGTAGATTTGAAATTTATCAGAAATTACAAAGACGGTAGAAATCATGGTGTATGGAAATCATTTTACAAAAACGGGAAATTGAAATCTATGGAAAATTACAAAGACGGCAAGCGGCAAGGAGAATGGAAAGAGTTTTATGAAAACGGGAAATTAAATAGTA
>LIUI01000155.1:77234-77968 GCA_001462235.1 Fibrobacteria bacterium GUT307 | reverse complement strand
CCATATATATCATATAATCTAAATTTACTGCATTTTTTTCTATCTTTGGATGTTATAAATAAGCTTCGTGCTGTACTTTTTTTGGTATAGTGAGATATTTTTAAGGCATTAGCATCACCATCCCCAATATAAAGTTGTTCTAATATTTCTATTGTTTTTTTATAAACCTCTATGCATTCATTATACAATTTGTGATATTTTGTTATTTTATGCTTGTCTAAAATTCTAAAAAACATATTTCTATATTCTATAGGTATATTGAGGACAACTTTCTTATCCTTATTTTTGCATTTTTTTAAGAAACGGCAAATCTTCGCTTGTATTAGTTTAATAAATCTAGGAAATATATTTTTAAGTTTCGCAAGTACAAGTATATCTGGAAGAATTTCCTTACCCTCATTTTTGCATTTTTCTAAGAAAGTGTAAATCTTCATTTGTGTTAGCTCAATTAGTTTTTTCATACTATCGCAAATAACTTGTGCAGATGAATTTGGAGTAAATACTATCCTTAGCAATAAATGGTTAGGGTTAATCCTTCCTTTGCTAACAAGTATTTTTTTGCCATTTATTTTCTTTTCTTTATCTGCAAAATTTCCCTTTAAAAATTCATAGAACTTTTGGGAATTGGGATCTTCTTTGATCCTTCTCTGAAAACTGACTTCTACCTCCTTAAGTATAGCACCTTTTTTAAAGTCGCCGTCATAATAAAAAGCAAAAACATAGCAGGTTCGCTC
>LIUI01000155.1:76923-77122 GCA_001462235.1 Fibrobacteria bacterium GUT307 | reverse complement strand
AGCAAAAACATAGCAGGTTCGCTCACCCCAAGGTTCGCAGTCATAATTGCCTGGCAATTTTATAACAGCCTCTTTTACGGATCTTCCGTACATCTGTCCTAGCATTACTTTTCCGCCTAGTTCTAAGTTTCCTCTGTGCAGAGTTGCCACCTGCATTTCTGGCTCGCCAGAATAATCTTTATCCCACTTTTCCACAACT
>LIUI01000155.1:772-76795 GCA_001462235.1 Fibrobacteria bacterium GUT307 | reverse complement strand
TCTTTATCCCACTTTTCCACAACTTCTTCTATAGTTGTCATTTTCTTGACTCTCCTATTTCCCCGGGTTTTTATTTTATCCTACCAAACCTTTGGGGACACAAGGTTTAGCAGGTTCGTGCCACCATTGGCACAATTCTTTTATTCACCGCTTGCTAAAGCTAGCGGCGGCGGCTAGGGTGCTCACAGAGCACCCCAACCGCTTAGTCCTGCACACAACGAACACTTAAGAAGTTGCCCTTGAGGTAGCTGTAGTAACCCGCGTACTCGACGCTGTAGGCCACGAACCTGATGTAGGCGAAGTAGCTATCGCGCTCCGTGGCACTCCACCAGTCGCCGCCTCCGCTAGCACTGGTGAAACTGCCATCCGAGTAGCCGTAGCCGCCCGGCAGAGCAGAAAATCCGTGGTTGTCCGTGCCGTTGCCGTTGCCGTTGTTATACCAGCCGCTTGCAGTCTTCAAGAGTTTGCCTGCGTTAGCGCAATCGCCTGTGACGGAGCAGCTCGGATTGACGGATTGCATCAACGCACCCCACTCCGCATCGCTTGGCAAATGCCAGCCAGAGGGGCAAACGTTGTTCATTGCCGTTGCCCAGTTGTAAAGTCTGCCGTAAGTTACGCAGTTGCTGTTATTGTTGCTATAGCATTTGCTACCGCCTACTTCATAATTCAAATTCTCAGCCATCCAAGTCTGGGTGCCAATAGTCACATAAACATATTTTGTACCATCTCGCTCATCGCAAAACTGCTTTTTCATTTTACCATAATGCTCCCTTTCAGTTCCATCTACAAAATCAGCACACAAACCAGTACCAACGACAACCGAACTACTGCTCGCAACAACAACGCTAGACGAACTCGGCTCGGCAGATGAACTAGACAGCTCAACCGAACTGCTACTTAAGGCAACAATTGACGAACTAGAAGATATAGACGAACTGGACAGCGAAGAGGAACTGGAAAGTTCAGACGAACTGCTGCTGCTCGGCTTGTCGTAAATATTGTTGTCGGTATGGCAGAATTGGGTTGAAGGATTGTATGCAATGGTGCCGCCGCATTTGCCAAAAACACTGCCCTCATGGCAGAACTCGGAATTGATGCTGTACCACATACTGCCGCAACGCCTTTGAACAACGCCAACGTTGCATTGCTCGTCTGGAGGATTGAACTCCTGGCCGCCGCATTTGGGAACAGTATAATTGTTGTGACAGAACTGCGTCTCTGGATCGTAATCATGCTTGCCAAGGCCGTTTGCATCGCCGCATTTGGAATAAGCACGGTTCGCATGGCAGAACTCTTCGGCTGGGTTTAAACCTGCGCAATCGCCAATGCTGGCGTTGGCAGCCGCATAAGCCGCGATATATTTCCCAAAATTAGGGACGCTGGGAGACAGATGCCAGCCAAGTATGCTGTTCCTTATGGCAACCGTATCGGCAGACGCTGCCCACGCCGCTATCTCGGCTTTCTTGGCCTTGTTGTCCCAAACACCGCTCTCCTTGAATTTCTGGCTGAAATCCCCAAGCAAAGCCGAAAAACTGCCTTCCGAAAGATTGCTCTGCAACAAAACAGAAATAGCAAGCAAGGCCGCATCGCTTTCGCTTGTGCCGAATATGGACATATCCTCGCTGTTCTTGAAGCCGCTGCCGTCTATGCCGAAAACCGCCAAAATCTCTCCCAAAGCCTGCTTTTTCGCTTGCGCAAGGCTTTTGCCTCCCTCAACCAATGACTGGACACGGTAATACTCAAGATGGGTGAGTATATTCGCATTTACGCTGTTTTTACCTGTCATGTCTGTTATGGCGTATAGTGTTATCTGCGAACCAGAGACATTGCCGCTTACCTCGTTTCTATAAAACCCGTCCGCTTTGAGCAAGGCATAAGGGGAAGCAAGCTCTATGCCTTTTATTTCAAACCTTCCGCTGTCGTTGGTCATTCCCTGGAAAGAGCGCCCTGTTTGGACAAAGTTGCTACCAAGTTCGTACAGCGTCACAGAGGAATTGTTCACAAAAGGCCCTTTCTGGGAAACGCCGCTTACGGCCAGTTTTTGTTCTTCGCTGCTGGAAGAAGAAGGGTTTGCCACCCCGCTGGAAGAGGAAAGACTTGAAGAACTGGCCATAGCCGCCAATTCTTCCGCAGTAGGGCGGCCTTCTATAGGTTCAACATCGTCCGAGCAGGACGTAATTGTCAGAACCCCGATGCCCCCGATTAAGAGGATAAAGAGGATGGGAAAGTGCAGGGGCAAGGCGTGCCTTGCCCAGTTTGCTGGTTTTGCTATGTTCATAATGAACTCCATTTTTTAAGGAAAAAGCCTAAATTTATTTGTAAAAAGAATGTAATGCGATTGTAAAAATCATGTAAAGCGTATATATATTTTTTTATTACTCTTCTATGACAAAAGTCATGGGTGCAAGGCTTGGCCTGCACAGTAAGCTCCTTTTGCTGGATTTGAGGTGTTGTACGACATTATTGTAAATATAGATTTTTTTTTGAGATAACGTCAAAGAAAAAGATGGGTTATGTTCACCACAACAAGCATAAAAATAAGCACATACCCTCCCGCAGCAATATCGTCCAGCATAACGCCGTGGGCGTTTAGAAGTTTTTTGTCAAAATAACTTGCAGGAAAAGGTTTGGTGATATCAAATATTCGGAATAAAATAAAGGCAGGTAAAGCTGCACGCCACCAGTCGCCCGGGCTTGGCAAAATAAATGCAGATATATATATCAATGGAATCAGTTGCCCGGCTACCTCATCAATCACAATTATTGATGGGTCGTGGCTTGTGTATTTCAAAACCTCTTTGCTTGCCAAAGTTCCCAGCACGTAAACCAAAACAAAAAATGCCAGCATGGCAGGCCATCCGCCGCAATAAAAAGTTAGTACAAATGCAAAAGGAAGAGTAGCCAAGGAACCGGCAGTTCCGCTTGCCACCGGGCAATAGCCAACGCCAAAAAAAGTTGCTATTATGTATGATAGTTTTTTAGGCATTCTCAAATCTCAACTATCAACTCTTTTGCTTCTGTTCTAAAATCCTTCCACATATTTGCAAAGGGGATTTTCTTGTAGATTGAATAGGATACAGAATCTCCTCTTGCCTGTTTTAAACTGCCTTGAACGGGTAAAAAATGAATAACGGTTAAAATGATAACAGACGCCGCCACTCCTTTTAAGGCACCAAAAACCCCGCCAAGTATGCGGTTTACCGTAGTGATAGCTGTGGATTTTTTTACAAAAAACTTTGCAATTCTAGCCGCTATGCGGAGCAGCAAGAAAGGGAGCAAAAATGCAAGAAGCGTGCCCAGACACAAGGCTATAATGGGTTGCAAACCCTCTATATTTGCACCCAGCATGGAACCAAAAGTTCCCCCAAAAAGCCAAGCAGACAATATCCCAACAACCCAAGCTGCCAGATAAAGCACGCTAACTACAAAGCCATCCATTATGCCAAATACCAAAAAAACGGCAATAAGCATAAAAATCGTTACATCTATTAACATTAGGCATAACGTAGAAAAGTTAAATTAAAAAATTTTACTATATTCCCCTTGTGCGATTTATTTTTTATACAATCCTTGTGCTGGCGGCGGCGGCTTTTGCCCAGGTTGATTTGGTTAAGCAGCAAGCAGAAATTAACAGCGCAAAGGCAGATTTGGAAGAAGCCCGGCAGGCGCGGGATATGGCTGTTGCTAAACGCTGGCAAGAAAAAGCAAAGCAAAACGAAGAAAGAGAACGCATAGACCTGCAGCTGGAAACTCGCAAAGAAAAAACAGAAGCAGTACTATCAGAACGCTCACGGCTCTTTGAAGAAATGCGAATTGCAAGGGAAGCACTGGATTATGCAAACGAAGACGCAGAAAAAGCAAGGGCGGCTTTTACCTCTGTGTTCCCCGCTCACGATAGAATACAGGAATTAAAATCCGTTAACAAAGGCGCAATCCCCTATGCAATCCCGGAAATTTCAATAGCAAATGACTCTCCGTTGCAAGCAGCAGAAATTTTATTTTCGCTTGCAAAAAAAAATATTGAATACACCGCAGAAATTGAAAAAGGAGACTCGCTCATTCGCCTAGGCGGGATAGCTTATGCAACGCCTCAAGATAGCGGGCAAGGCTTTTTGCTGGTTCCTATAGACCCGTTTTTAGATTCACGCATATCAACGGAAATCGCAAATCAAGGGGAAAAAACATTACCGGAAAAATTTAAGCAATTTATGCAAGATGGCGGAATTTTGATGTGGCCTATTCTTGCAATGCTAATCATCGCCTTGCTTTTGATACTGGAAAGGCTTTTTGTTCTGTTCAAGAACAGAAAATTCTTTAAAAAGATAGAGGAAACTATTTCAAATCCGGAGCTAAGAACAAGGGAAGATGCAGAAAAGGCAGTTGAAGCATTTTTTGCAAAAATTGTCCCGCATTTAGAGAGCCGCCTTTCCATTATTTCCGTTTTGGGAACAACCGCTCCATTGCTTGGGCTTTTGGGAACAGTTATGGGAATGATAGAGCTTTTTGATGTTATAACCATACACGGCACAGCAGACCCAAAACTTTTAGCAGGCGGAATTTCCATAGCATTGGTAACCACAGAGGCAGGCCTTTCCGTTGCAATCCCTGTGCATTTGCTGCATATATGGCTTGCAGGCAGGGTAGAAAAAACCATTGCAAAAATGGATTATGCAGCAATATCGCTCATAAATACCCGGTTTAAAAGATGATACAAGTTATAGGCGCCCACGCCCACAACTTAAAGAATATAGACGCAAATTTCCCCGTAGGCAAAATCACCGTTGTATGCGGACCTTCCGGCTGCGGAAAATCCAGCCTTGTTCTGGATGTGCTGCATGCAGAGAGCCGCCGCCGCTACCTTGAAACTTTGGGAAGCACAGCCATTGCCATGCTAGGGGGGCCAAAGCAAGTTCCGGTTAAGGCAATCCACAATTTAATACCCAGCATTGCTCTTGAATGCGGCGATAAAACCATAGCAAAAAAAGCGAGCGTAGCAAGCCTTGCAGAAATTACCCCCATGCTCAGGGTTTTATTTGCGGAATGCGCAAGCCCTGCTTGCCCCGAATGCAACGCAGAGATGAAATCCCTTACCCCGCAGCAAATGGTGGAAAAATTATCTGCCATAAAAGAGGGAACAAAATTCCAGATTTTAGCTCCCGTAAATGCAAACAACAGAACCTTGAACGAACTCGCAAAAATTTACCTAGCACAAGGATTTGTAAAAGCTATTGCAAACGGCAATGCAATATCCTTGGATTTTTTAAGCAAAAATATGGAAAACCAAATTCCGCAAGAATTTTATTTAATTACAGACAGAATTATAGCAAAGGAAAATCAACGCACAAGGCTTTTTGAAGCTATAGAAACAGCTCTGAAAATAAGCGAGAATTTGATTTTGGCAGATTTGGGAAATCAAAAATTATTTCTTTCAACGCTTCCGCGGTGCGAAAATCACGGTTGTTCTGCGGAACTTTTGAGTGAACGGCATTTTTCGCCATGGAGCATTATAGGGCAATGCCCGGAATGCAAAGGGAATGGTTTGAACTGCCGTGTTTGCAATGGTTTTCAGTTGAGGGATATTGCGTTGCACAGCAAATGGCAAATTTATTCATGGCTTTCTTTGCATTCAAAAACTTTATTGGAATTAAATAAAGAATTGCCTATTTACTTGGAACGTGCCCCTGAGAGATTAAAAACCACGCTTTTGGATATCCCGCTCAGAATTTCAATTTTGTGCGATTTGGGTTTGGGGCATTTGAACCTTGGGCGTTTAGCAGAAACCCTGAGCAGCGGCGAGGCACAAAGGGTTAGGTTAGCTGCGCTTTGCACAGGCCATTTGAACGGGGTTTTGCTATGTATAGACGAACCTGCAAGCGGCCTGCACAAAATGGACGTTGAAAAATTGTGGAATGCGCTTTTGCAATTAAAATCCAAAGGCAACACACTAGCTCTTATAGAACACCACCCAAGCATAATAAATCGCGCAGACCATATAATCCAAATGGGTCCCGGAGCAGGAGAAAAAGGCGGGGAAATTGTGAGTGAAAATAACTCTCAACTCGGAGCTCTCAACTCTCAACTAAAAATTCTCAACTCTCAACTAAACATCAAATTTTGCAACGCAAAAATCAACAATCTTAAAAACATAAATGTTGAAATTCCAATCGGAGCTATGACGGTAATTTGCGGAGTAAGCGGCTCCGGGAAAAGTTCGCTTTTGTGGGGAGTAATTGAACCCCTTATTTCTCACGCGCTTGGCAAAAATGCAAATTTACCGCCTGCGGAATGTGGAATTTTGGATAATTTGCAGGGAATTGAATCTATTTTAGCAGCCAGAACCGGCAGAGCTTTTGCACAAAAGCGAAGCACTATAGCGACAGCCATTGACGCTATGCAAATTTTCAAAAATTTGTTTGCAAGTTTGCAAGAAAGCAAAATTCGGGGATACCCAGCGGCAAAATTTGGCACGGATAAACCCGGAGGGCGTTGCGAAACATGCAAAGGTGATGGTTTTTTGCTAGACCCAAGCGGCTACGAAGAAAGCGAGTGCCCAATTTGCCAAGGCAAAAGATACAGAGACGAAATTCTGGAAATTCGTTTTAAACTGATGTCCATAGCAAATGTTTTAGATTTATCCATTTCCAAAGCTCTGGAAATTTTTGCGAATTTTGAAAATTTAACTTCAAAATTAAAACCACTTGAAAATACAGGTTTGCATTATCTGCGGCTTGGGCAGCCAACAACCCATTTAAGCGGCGGCGAATTGCAGCGTTTAAGGCTTGCGCAAGATTTGGCAAAAGCCAAGTTGCCCCGCACCCTTTATCTATTTGACGAACCGGCAAGGGGGCTTTTTTTTAACGACACTGCCCTACTCTTGAATTTACTAAAAGGTTTAACGCAAAAAGGGCATACGGTTATTGCCATTGAGCATAACGAGATGTTCAGGAATTATGCAGACTGCGTTTTGGAACTTGGTCCCGGAGCCGGGGAAGAAGGGGGCTTTATCCTCAATCGTGCCTGATAGCCCTTACCGGCTTCATTGCACCGGCTTTCCATGCGGGCAAAATTGTTGCAAAAACGCAAAGCGCATTGCCAATCACAAAAACAGCCACAACATCCAAAGCCTGAACTTGCACAGGGAAAAACGGCATCATATAAACATCTGCGGGGAGTTTTATAAAATGTGTTCTCTCTTGAATAATGCACAGAGCAAGCCCTGCAATACCGCCTAAAATAGAACCAAAAATGCCTATAAAAGAACCCATATTTATAAATACCCGCATAATTGCGCCTTCGGAAAATCCCATGCTGCGCAAAATGCCAATCTCTCTGGTTTTATCCACAACCACCATAATCAGCGAACTTATTATATTAAACGCCGCAATCAAAACTATAAGGCAAACAATAGCGGCAACTATGAATTTTTCGTAGTTCATCCATTTTAGGAGGGTTTGATTTTTGCTTTTCCAATCGCTTGCATAATATGGATAACCCAAATAAACACTGGCTTTTTCTGCATGTATTTCGCTTTTCCAAGGATTTTTCACTTTGAATTGAATACCGGAAACGCCACGCATATCCAAAAGTTTTTGAAGTTCCGGTATTCCCGTGTATAAAAGATTGCCGTCGTACTCATACATTCCGGTTTCAAAAATACCTCCGACTATAAATTGCATCATCCTAGGGCCGCCGCCTACAATATCGTCTGGTCCTTGAAAGGTTTGCAAAACAATGCGGCCACCTATATCAACACGCAATCGCTGAGCTAAAATTGAGCCAAGCATAAGCGTTGGGCGCCACACGCCGCCGGAATCTCTCAAAGAATCCAAACTAAAATTCCCCGCTATCATTTTTGATGGCAACTCTATAACATCTTTTGCGCTTTTGCCATCTATGCCGTAAACCACAACGCCGTCATTTACTTTTTTTGAGCTTACCCCTACCTTGTAAATTATAAAGGGAGAATATGCCGTGATTTCCTTATCGTTTTGCATGAGCAGCTTAGCTATGGAATCCTGTGCAAAAATTTGCTCGCCACGATAATTTATAACTTCAAAATGGGCATCCTTGCCTATCATTTGCTTGGTCACTTCTGCCTCAAAGCCATTAACTGCAGAGAGCGCAACTATAAGGGCAAATGTGCCAATGCACACTCCCCCCATGCTGAACAAACTTATGAGCGAAACAAAAAGGCTCTTCCGTTGCGCACCTAAATAACGCCAAGCAATTCTAAGTTCAAGGCGATGGTTCAAAGCTCTATAACCCTTACACGAATTATATGTTCAAACTTTTTAAGCGAATCTATGAGTGTTTGCGGAACTGCGGTATCTATGTCCACCAAGTTATAGCCTATTTTTCCGTTGCTCTCATTTTTGAAACTGCTTATATTTATGCCAGCATCGCCAAATACTTTTGATATTAGAGCTATCACGTTAGGCACGTCCTTGTTTATCACCACAATGCGGTTTTTTGTGCTTGCAGAGGGGCGGCTTTCTACTGTGGGAAAATTAACCGAGTTGTGAACAATACCAAATTCAAGATAATCCTTTAACTGCTCAACTGCCATTACCGCACAGTTTTCTTCGGCTTCTTCCGTGCTTGCGCCAAGGTGCGGGAAAGAGATTACTTGTTCATTTGTGAGGTCTGCTTTGCTTGGGAAATCGGTTAAATAGACATTATTTTTATCTTTAGATAAAAAGGAATTGATTCCACCTTCGCTTACAATTCCGTTTCTGGCAAAGTTTAGCAAATAAGAACCTTTGAAATTTGCCAAATTATTTTCATTTAGCAAACCTTTTGTTGCCGGTATAAAGGGCACATGGACGGTTAAAACATCTGCGACTTCTATAACCTCGTCCAAATTCTGCACCACTTTAACCACATTGCTCAGCATCAATATATTGACTATGCTTGGGTATGGTTCGTAGGCTATTACATTCATGCCACGCCCAATGGCTCCGTTTGCAACCAAAACTCCTATTTTGCCAAGGCCTATAACTCCAATGGTTTTGCCTGCAAGCTCGGTGCCCACAAATGCAGCTTTGTTTTTTTCCACAGCTTCGCTTATTTCTTTATCTTCCTTGCCCTGCAAGCTACCTATCCAAGCAAGAGATTTGTGAATATTTCTGAGCGCAACCCCAAGGGTTGTAAAAACAAGTTCTGCCACCGCATTTGCATTTGCACCCGGTGTGTTGAACACGCACACTCCTTTTGCGCTTGCCTTGTCTATGGTTATATTGTTCACACCTGCGCCGGCACGAGCAACAGCAAGCAAGCCTTCCGAAAAGGAATCGGTATCAACCTGCGCGCTCCGCACCAAAACAGCCTCGGGCTTTTCCACAGAATCGCCTATGGAGTAGCTTTTGCCAAACAGATCGGTTCCTTTGGCAGAAATTTTATTGAGAATTTTAACAGAATACATATTGGGTTCTCCCAGAATTTTGAGCAAAATATAGAAAAATTGTCTGAGTAAGCCGACCTGCCTCGCCCCGCAGGTGCAGGCTGGGGTACTGATGCAGTTTTTTCTAAATTTTGCATTATGCATAAAGAAACTCTGGAAAAAATTTGCGATGCAATCAAAAAGCGGGTGCCTAATATTTTGGCTATATACGCTTTTGGCAGTCAAATCACGGGTTTTGCAAATGCAAAAAGCGACTTGGATTTAGCAGTACTGGTCGGAGGTTATGCAGATACGATTTTGTTGTGGGATTTGGCAAATGGCGAACTTGCGGATATAGCAAATATGTCTGTTGATCTGCTGGATATGCGAGCCTCCAGTACAGTTATGCAACATCAAGTTCTGGCTACTGGTGTTAGGTTGTATGCAAAAGATTTAAACGTAGGTTCCTTTGAGTCTTTTGTTTTTGGCGAGAAATTTTCTTTAGATGAAAAAAGAACCAGGCTTTTTAACGATATTAAAAAGAGAGGATTTATTTATGGCTAATGAATTGTTGTTAAATAAGGCAGCCACAATAGAGAGATGCATAGCAAGGGCAAAAGAAGAATATGAAAAAGACATCCAAAATTTTGAAGATGACTACACGAGACAAGACGCAGCAATATTGAATATTGAAAGAGCTTGTGAAACGGCTTTAGATATAGGACATATTTATGTTCGTGAAAATAAACTCGGCATTCCCCAAAGTTCAAGAAATGTTTTTGAATTGCTAGAAAAAGGAAATGTTATTTCAAAAGAACTTTCGGAAAAACTGAAGAAAATGGTTGGTTTTCGCAATATAGCGATTCACGATTATCAAAATATTCAAATACCGATACTACTAGAGGTAATTAAAACTCATTTAAACGATTTATTGGAATTTAGCAAGATACTAGTTCAAAAGAGTTAAGTCCAACAACCGCAGAGGAAATAGCCGAGCTGTAATTCGCCCCGCCACGCCCCAGCGCAATGCCATACATAAACGCTCACAGCCTCATGTTGCACCGCTTGCCAAGGCTAGCGGTGGCGGCTAGGGTGCTCCTAGAGCACCCCAACCGCTTAGTCCTGCAAACAACGAACAGAGTACAAGCCGTCCTTACTGTTGTAGTAGTAGCCCGCGTAGTCGTAGCTGTAGTTCATGTACCTGTAGTAGGCGTTGTCGCTACTGATCTCGCCGGCACTCCACCAGCTGCCGTCGTCGCCAACATTGCTGAAACTGCCATCCGAGTAGCCGTTGCCGCCCGGCAGAGCAGAAAATCCATAGCTGTCCGTGCCACCCCAATCTGCTGTTTTTAAATACTTGCCCGCTGTAGAGCTGCTGTAAGGGCTATAAGTGTCGCTATTGCCGTCAATATAACGGAGCAATCTATCCCAATCCGCATTAGTGGGCAAATGCCAACCATAAGGGCAAACCGTATTAGCCGTTGACCAATCATACAAACGGCCATATTGAGTGCAATAGCTTGCTTGTCCACCATAGCAACTGGAAGTACCCGTTCCCGGATTGTAATTCAAATTCTCCGCAAACCATGTTTGAGTGCCTATCCTTACAGTCCTATAATATTGACCTTCATAGTAGAACAGCGAGCTACTCGAAGAATTGCCATAGTAAGACGAACTAGACGGCGTTGCCGAACTGCTGCTTGGTATTGAAGCAACGCTAGATGAACTCGGTGCTGCACTTGACGAACTTGGTGTTGGGCTTTCATTTGAAATGCAACGAACGGAAAATTTTTCCTGGCCTCCAATAGTGGTTGTTTGGGCCTCTTCAAAAGGATTGGAAGGATAATTTGAATCCGGACCCTGCCAAAAACCGGTATAATAACTATTGCCGTTGCTGGTCCAGTAAAAACCGCTTTTACCCTTGTCTTTCCAGCCAAGAGGCGGGTACTCGCTATTCACATTGTAATTTCCGGCATAGATATAAAAATCAGAAGACATTTTTCGATATGCTCTACCCATTTCTTCGCTTATTACATAGCTCCATTCCACGGTGCTTGGTATATGCCAACCGGGCGGGCACAAACCCTGCGGCGGGTTTCCGTCAATTGCTACTGCATATTCATAAACCCTGCCATAGCCGTTATTGCAACCGGGAGCATCTTGGTGAGGATTTATATCGTCAATATCAACTCCCCAGCAATAACCAAGTGTATTATCTTTTGAATAATTCAAATTATCAGACATCCAAATCTTTCCATTTGGAGCAACCTCATATTTATATTCTTGGCAATCCCTTGGGTCAACAAAAACATTGCCGGTTGCGCTTGGGCAAATAAGGCTAATACTAGAAGAAGAAGAAGAAATACCGAGTAAATTTGACGAACTTGAAGGAACACCAGCCGAGCTTGAGCTATACGGGCAAACATCACCCAACTCCGCGCCTTGTGGGCACTTACTTACTGGTCCTGGCCAGCAAATTTTATCTGTGCTAAAAATGCAAAAACCAAAACTCGGCAATTCAGCACCACCGGAACTGCTGCTCACGCCTACCACGCCGGAGCTGCTGCTCTCGCTTTCGTTTTCGCCAGAACTGCTGCTTATGCCGCCACTAGAAGAGTAATCGGAAGCAGAGCTATATGGACAAGTATTACTCAACTGCCCGCCACTCGGACAAGTACTGCTGTTGTGAGCAGGGAGACATAGCTCATCTGCAAGGAAAACGCAGTAATTAGAAGACCCCGAAATATCGCCCAAACTCTCGCGTTCCGAGGTACAGGAAAAGAATAAGCCGGTTGCCAAAACCAGCGCCGCTAAAAACAGAGTACCTTTCATAAAATAAACTCCTTTGTTGATTCGGGATGTAATGTAGAAAAAAAATGACATAAATGCCATAAATCCCACGAATGTAATAAAAATGTAAATAAAGTGTCAACGAAAAGAGTATCTAAAGTTTACAAAGGTTTTTTCTACTTTTTTAAAAAATACTCGCTTTTTAAGAAATACTCTTGACAAAAGTTAAAAAAATTTCTATACTTGGCGATGGATATGTAGTGGTAAATCCTCAAGACACTCTATCGCTCCCCTCCTGATAAGTTCGAGGTGCCTACATATCCTCTTTGTTTTACTATATTCAACCCAATGTGGTTAATAATCATAATTATGGCTGTATCTATTTGTTTTGCCCAAGGCAGCAATGCTGGCAATACTAGCACAGCCACAGATACAAGCTCGGCAAACCAAGCCGTATTCGCAGACATAAACGTTTTTGCGAATATGCCTTTGGGTAGCGTGCTCATATTATGGTCTAATATGAACATGGAAGCAGAAATAAAAAGGCAAATAACAAGCCGCAGCTTTGTATTAGAGCCTTATTTTATGCAAAATATAGATAGAGAGCAATTTGAGCAAAACCAAATACTGCACCTATTTGAAGAGCAAAAAAAAGCATTCTTTAAGCTATTCCCAGACGACGAAGAAGAGAATTAAAATCCGTACATTTCTGCAGTGTTTTCTCTGCATTTTTTAAGCAAATCATTTAGAGAGATGTTTTTTATGTTTGCCAAAACTTGGGCTATGCAAGGTATCATGGCTGGGGTGCAGG
Source organism: Fibrobacteria bacterium GUT307 (assembly GCA_001462235.1). GTDB lineage: Bacteria > Fibrobacterota > Fibrobacteria > Fibrobacterales > Fibrobacteraceae > Fibrimonas. The sequence goes on along the minus strand of LIUI01000155.1, from coordinate 63,815 downwards.
TTTTGCCCCTAAAAGGCACGGGTGCAAGGTAGGGAGCATCGGTTTCCAAAAGGATTTTGTTTAGAGGAATGGCGGCAGCGGCTTCCCTAATTGTTTCCGTTTTGTTAAAGGTTACCGCGCCGGTAAAGCCAAAGAAATAATTTCCCTTTAAGGCTAAAACCTTTTCTGCAAAACTTGCCGTGCCTGTGTAGCAATGAATGTGCGCTTTGATGTTTTTGCTGTCTATTTTTTGCAAAATTTCAAAAGCATCATCGTCTGCTTCCCGCAGGTGGAACACTAAACTTTTCTTTAATTCCAAACCAATTTCCAATTGCCTCAAAAAAACCTTTTTCTGCAAATCCGCATTGTAATCTGGGTAATGGTAATCAAGCCCAATTTCGCCTAGAGCAAGCACATCAGGCTGCTTTAAGCATTCCAAAATCCCCGCTTCCGCTTCTTTGTTGTATTTTTCTGCTACCAGGGGATGCACTCCAAAAACACCGTAAAGCTTAACCCCGTTGAGCGTTTTTTTTAGCAAAAATTCCTTGCCCCAATTAAAATCGCCCGGATCGCAAGCCACGTGAATAATAGCCTCCGGTGCAGGCTCCATTTGTTCAAATAAATTCCCTGCCAAGCCACCGGTCCGTTCTAAGATTGTGTCTATATGGCAATGAGTATCAACGAAAATCATTCGGTTAATATAAACGCTTTTTATGCTGCTCCGCAATTTCTTTTTGAAGTTTACGGCGGGCAGACGTGTTAATACGCTTCTTTTTTTCTGAGGGTTTTTCAAAACGCTGGTGCTGCTTTACATCGGAAATTATTCCGTTCTTCTCGCAAGATTTTGTAAATCTCTTCAAAGCCTTCTCAAAAGGTTCATTTGGCTTTACTATTACTCCTATCACTGTGTCCTCGGGTTAAAATTCTATACACAAATATAGAAAAATTTACAAAGCCTGTCAATATTTCTACTTTCTAAAAAAATGTTCCACCGATTGCCATATCTTGTAGCAGAGGCCTTTAGAGGGCTTTTAAGGCACCGCCTTGTAATAATTCCTTCGCTTGCTACAACCTTTTTATGCTCTTTTTTGCTAATAGCAAGCATGAAAGCCCTGAGTTTTGCTGTTTCGCTCTCCTCTCAATCTGCCTCGCTTTATAGATTAGAAGCATTTTTCTTGGACCCCCCAACCCAATCCCAGGCAGACTCCATCTCTAGGATAGTGGCATCTTTTGAAAGCATAAGTTCGCTAATTTATGTCTCAGACGAGCAAGCACTGGAAGAATTCAAAAAGAGCTTCCCGGAAAGCATGCTTTACCATGTAGAAGGGAACCCGCTCCCGGCCTCTCTTCGCATTCAAATAAGGGCAAATTCGCAAAGCATTGAAACCATCCAAAAAGTATCTGCGCGCCTGCTTGCCATGCCAGAAATTTACCATGTTCAATCCCCAACCGAATGGATTAAGCGGTGGGAGGGCTTTAAGTGGCATTTCTTTGCTATCCCAATAGGGATTTCTGCCCTTATGCTGGGCATTTTATGGCTTATAATGTGGAATTCCATGCGGTTAACGCTCATTTCCAGAAGGGAGCTTGTGAACAACATAAAGTATTCCGGCGGAACCCCGTTTTTTATACAATTCCCTTTTGTGCTGGAAGGCTTGCTCCAAGGGCTTGTGGGTGCAGGTCTCTCTGTAATTTTATTCATCTATGTTGAAAGAACAATTTACGAGTATTTCCCATTATTTTTTGAGTTTATGCCAAAAGATTTAAACGTAAGCCTTTTTGTACTCTTATTTGTTGCAACATCAGAAGCCGTAGTGAGTTTCTTAACCGTACGCCAATTCTTGGTAAAAAAATGCTGGTCTTAATTTTTGTATTTGCATTGTTTTTATCGCCTTTTGCAGCTACTTCTGTGGACAAGCAGTTGAAAAGCAATACGGACGCGTTAAAGAAAACAGAGGCGAATATTCAAAAAGCAGAGGCAAAGGTAAAGGAGCTGGAGCACAAAGAAAGCGGGGTTCTAAAAACCATAGCAGAGATAGACAACGGCTTAACACAAACGCGGGAATACTTGCACGATTTGCAAAAAAAAGAAAACTCGCTAAAGAACACCATAAAAGGCATAGAGAGAGAAATAGAAGTTTTGCAAGGAAACATAGATGAGCAAAAAAAAGCCATAGCCACAAGGATAAGAACTTTATATACGCACAAACAAGAAGAATGGGAACTCCTGCTAAACCTCTTAAAAGAAAACGAAAACCCCGAGCGCAAGCTCTATTGGGTTCAAAGACTTTTAGATAGCGATAAAGGCGTGGTTGAAAACTACCTTGCATCCATGAATAGCCTAGGTGAAAAAAAACAGCAGTTGGGAGAAAGGCAGCAAGAGATGGCGGCTCTCCATGAAAACAAAGCAAAAGAAGAAATGAAACTCCAGCACCAATTGATATTCCAAAACGATGTTCTTACAAAGGTTAAAAAAGACAAATCAACCCAAGAAATGGCTATTGAAGAATATAAGCGAAACCAGGGAAGTTTAGCCGCAGTAATAGCCGCTCTTGAAAAAAGACGGCAAGCGGAACTCAAAAGGCAGGAAGAACTCGCAGCAAAAAAAAGAAGCGAGGAGCAAAAAAAATCCAAAGTGGCTGTTCCCAAAGAACCCCCTGTTGCCATTGGTCCCAAATGCACTCCGCTAAGCGGAGAAATAATAAGCGATTACGGCTACCATGTAAACAAAGACTTAAACATAAAAATAATGCATCTGGGCACAGAAATAAGGGGGCAAAAGGGAGAAGGCGTTAAAGCCGCCGCTGCAGGCACGGTTGTAATGGTAGGGAACCTGCCGGGGCATGGTCCCTCGGTAATCCTTGACCACAAGGGTTCTTATTACAGCGTTTACGGGCATTTAGCCACCGTAAAGGTAAAAGAAGGCGAAACCTTGAAAAACTGCCAAGAAATAGGCACAGTAGGCAATGCAGAGTCAACCAACGGCTACAAGCTCTTTTTCCAAATTTACAAGGGCACCCAAACCCAAGACCCTATGAAATGGTTAAAGAATTAATTTTCTATATTAACTCAAATATGGATACGATTCCGGTTACAAAAGAGACTTATAACCTGTTGGTGGAGGAACTAGACGAATTAAAAAAAGTCCAGAGGCCTCGCATTTTGCAGGAAATTGCAGACGCTAGGGCGCAGGGCGACCTAAGCGAGAATTTTGAATATCATTCTGCCAAAGACCAGCAGGGCAAAATTGAATCAAGGATACAGTTTTTGGAAGACAGGGTTGCCAGGTCTGTGATTATTGAGCACGATACCTCCTCTGCTGTCCGCATTTTGTTTGGGGCAACGGTAAAGGTAAAAGACCTTACACTTGGCAAAGAATATGAGTACACCCTAGTTTCGCCAGAGGGTTCTGACCCTGTTAATGGCAAAATAAGTTCGGTAAGCCCCATAGGAAAAGCACTTATTGGCAAAACCAGAGGGGATAGAGTTGAAGTTCAAACACCCAAAAAAGTAATAAAATTGGAGATTTTGGACTATAAATAGCTTTTTTTTTAACTATTTTTGATTTTTTATGTATATTTACTAAATGGAGCAAGTATGAAGGTTAAAGTTGAGATTTTAGCAATAGTTTTTTTGCTGTTTTGCGCTTCTGCGTGGGCAAGCACATGGACTGTAGATTCTTTTGACGATTCTCCCGACCCCGGCGAGCCAGACAAATATATAGCGGGAGAATCCGGAAATGACTTAAAACCTGTTCAGCCATCGCAGGTTACCCCGCAGAGCGGCCGCCTTTATGTAAGGCAAAAGTTTGAAGATGCCTTTGGAGACGAAGAGGCAACTTACCAAATTTTCCAGGGACGCGCTACGGAGGCAGCTAAGGGTCTTGGAAAAGTAAGCCTAGAAGGCATCCCATACCAAACCCTTCTTAAAATGAAACTCTTTTACACCAAATCTGCTTCCGGTGACGACGATTTAGAAACCGTATATTACGACGGAAAAGATATCTATGTTGAAGGCGAAGACCCTGTTTACATGAACCTGAACGGCAGAATGGAGGAGTTTAAGCCCATAGCTTCAAGAGAATACGAAATTTCTGTAACCTCAGACCCTTCCGGAGCAAACATCACTGTTGGCGGTGTAAGCAAAGGCCAAACTCCCACCACTTTTACTGTTCCTTCTGCAAAAACAGTAGCCTTGGTTGTATCTAAAGACGGTTACTACACCATTGTTAAACTCGTTACTCCTGTTTCTGGCAAAGCTACTCAAGAGGGAATTCTTTTAACACAAAGAGTTCCCCTAGAAAACCAAGCCCAAACCTATAAGTCTAAATTACAAACCGCAGTTGCAAACAAGGATGCAAACGAAGTAAAAAACATAAAGGCAAATGTTCAAAAAGCCGTGAATAGCTTCTCTTCAGAAAGCAAGAAATCAATAGATGCTATTATGGCTAAATTCCCGGCAAATCCGGCAAAAGCCGCATCAGAAAGCTCAACAGAGTACTCTGCGCGCCAAAGTATATGGACAAATGCCCAAGCTAGGGAAAGGGACGCCTTAAATAAAGAGGCTCAAAACAATTTCATAGAACTCAAAGACCTCTTGGTAGATATTGATGCTGCCGTAGGAGACATGGATTTTGTCTTAAAATACGAGTATATTCCCAATTCGGCAATATCCATCACCAATTTAGGCGTAAAGGACTTTTCGTTAAACGCAGAAATTTCAAATTCCCGTGTTGACTTCAAATACAACAAAGCCAAGTTAGCCTACGGCTCGGTGCCGCGCAACGAAGTTGCCGAAGACCAAGAAAGTGTCCACGGAGTGTTAAAAATCTGGAATGTTCCAAACGAAAGCGGAAAATATGCATCCATTTACGACATTGCCTTTTTTTATAACGAAACTCCGCTAAAAATCCTAACCAAAGGCTCTTTTACCATGGGCCAAGCAACTTCTGCTTCTCGTAGCACAGAAAAAGACTTGAATTCCCGCATAGCCAAATACTCAGGCAAAGCCGCTTGGGATAAAAGAGACGAGGGAGCAACCCTTGATGCACTCCGCTCCGGTGAAGTTTCCGGTGGTTCTTCTGCAAAAAAATCTGCCCCATCACCGGTAGAAGAATACGGAGAAGAAGAAGAAGACTCAGCCTACTACGACGAAGATGAAGACGATGAAGAATATGAGCAAGGAGTGCAAGACCAAGAAGAATATGATTATGCTCGCTATGGAGCCACTAGCAGTGCAAAAGATGTTTTTGGAAACACAGACGAATATCTATTCTGGACTGGCGTTTTATTTGCTGCCGCCGCAATAGGCACCGGAGTTTTTGGATACCTGCAATTCTCTAAATTCAAGGATGCAAGCGATAAATACAATGTAGCAGATGCAGAAGAGAGGAGAATTGAAAACTTTATAATAGAGCAGTGCGGCGAGAGCAATCGGAATGATCCTTGCTCCAAATTCTACATAAAGAAAGCCCAGGACATAAGCAATGAGGTTGATGGAGTTCCTGCTAATGGGCTGTATTGGACAAAACTCGCTAAAGATACAAACGGAGCAACTAGGGATTCCTATAAAACAAGTTTCATAAGTTGGTGGAGCGGGGCCGCAGTTTCCGCAGCACTTAGCATAGTTTTCTTTGCATGGTAAGGGCTTGGATTTCTGTAGATAAAATCTTATGCAAAACAATCATCGGGGTTTACCCCGGTGAACTCCATACTCCACAAGAGTTGGAGTTTGGTTTTTCTTTTGAATATAATTGCAAGCAGGCAATAAGCACCGATTCCATAGAAAATGCCGTGGACTACGCCGTTTTAGCAGCAGAATTAAAAACATTTATTTGCAACAGCAAATTTAGCCTTTTAGAAACCTTAACCGCAGAAATTGCAAAAAAAATTATGGCATTCTCGCCTAAAATAACAAAAGCAAAAGTTTATTGCATAAAACTAAACGAATTAAAACCAAGGGCAGAAATTGAAATATCTAACCGTGAATAGCCCAGAATATCCTGCGGTGCTGGCTAAGTCAAGATATGCCGTACCGCTTTGGATTGAAGGCAAAGCCTGCGGCGATGAATTTTGCCTAGCCATGGTAGGCACCAGAAGCCCGAGCGGTTTGGCTGCAAATACGGTTAAATCTGCGGTTAAAACCTTAAAGAACTCAAAAATTCGCGTTATAAGCGGGCTTGCCCAAGGCATAGATTCTTTTTGCCACACAGCCGCCATTGAAAACAATTTGCCAACCACCGCCGTAATAGCCCAAGGTTTGGACGTGCCCTTGCAAGCAACGCAAAAAATTTTAGCAGAAAAAATTTTAGAACACGGCGGGAATATAATAACACCTTTTGCTCCGGGCACAAAAGCTTATTTGAGCAGTTTTGTAAAAAGAAATACCATAATATCCGGAATGTCAAATGCAACCATGATTGTAGAAAGCAGGTGTAAAGGCGGCGCAATGCACACCGCAAATTTTTGCCTTAGAGAAAACAAGCCCATATTTGCCATACCAGGCTCCCCCATGAATCCTGTATCTGAGGGTTGCAACCAGCTGATTTACCAAAAACAAGCGCAAATAATTTGGAGTATAAATGAACTACCGGAAATTTTAGGCTTAAACTCCCTTTTCCCATATACCCCAAATCCTGCAAAAAATGAAAATTCCCTCCCCAACTGGGCCACAAAAGGCACAATCCTACAAATCAGCGATATTTGCGAGCAAAGCGAAAAACCCATAAACGAAATTTTAGCAACCCTCACAGAACTGGAAATTCAAGGAATATGCAAAGTAAACGGAGAAAGCGTTATTTTCTAGATTACCTCCGTGTCATTAAAACAACTTTTAAAAGACGTTTGGCTCTATAGCTGGGTACTTATTGTTCCTCTGGCAGTTCTTGCGAGTTTTGCAGATTTGCTTTTGCTGGGCGGCATACGCTTGTTTTTGTCTATAATATCGCCTTCTTGGAATTTTTACCTTTTTGATTTTGAATGGATAAAAAATATAACCGTTTTGCAATGGATGTTCATAATGATTGCCCTAATAGCTATACGCTATTCAATAATAACGCTAAGGGCACGCTCGGAAGAAAGGCTTAACTGCGGGCTAGAAAGCCATTTGCGGGCTTGGTGGATACACACGGTAAAGCACCTGCATCCCTCGCAATTTTACCAAGATAACACAAGCGGTATTTTGCACAACTCAAACCTCTCTGTTTCTGCAATGCCAAAGGGTTGCAAAATAATAACCCAATCAATACAAGCAATATCGCAGTTGCTGTTCTTTATACCTGTTTTATTTTTGCTCTCTTGGCAATTAACCCTTGTGCTGATATTTGTTTTTACGCCTATAGTGCTGTATTTGCAAAAAACTTTTAAAAAAGCAGGCAAAGGAATTGACGATTTTAGCCGCTATTCCGGGGACTATGATTCTAATTTATGGCAATGGGTAGCTCTTCGCAAATTTTGGAATAACCAAGCCGAACTTTCAAAATATGTATCCCTGCTTTTTAACAAAATTCGCAATTTAAGGAATATATCTGCAAGCATGGGAGTTAGAGACGTAACCATAACTCAAAACATAGAAAGCCTTTCTATAATGATAATGTGCATTGTTTTAGCCACCTGTGCCAATTTTATAGGGATGGGAGTAATGGAGCCATTCCAGATAATTTTGTTTTGCGCTGCCCTTTTTATATGCTATAAACCATTAAAAGACTGTTCGCAAATATTTTCAAATTTAAGAGATTTAAGAATTGCATACGCCGGGCTTAGCAAGCTGGAGTATATGGAACATCTTGTCCCGTTTATTGAAGAAAGAAACGAAGAATGCATTAAAATTGAAAATCTGTCTTTTAAATACGGAGAGAATGAGCCTTGGGTATTTCAATCGCTTAGCAATATGATACGGCTAAACCACCCGTTAATGCTGCAAGGGGAAAACGGCAGCGGAAAAACTACCCTGCTCCGCATTTTGTCTGGTTTGGAAATTCCCAAAGAAGGGAGTATTTTTATGCCGCCCAGAAAAACAAAAAACAATTCTTTTTACCTCTCTCAAAGATTATTTTTGCCCCCTATTTCTTGGCTTGAACAAGAGATAAAAGAAAATAAATGGAGCCCAACCATAAGCAAACTATTTGAAGTTTTAGATTTGGAAGTTCTTCTAAAAAAACATGGGCATTCAAACGGAGAACAGCAAAAGCTGGCTCTTGCTTGGGCAGTTGTGAGCAATGCACCCTTCTTGTTTTTAGACGAACCTTTGGCTTTTATTTCACAAAGCCTGCGGGAGCCTATTTTCAAAGCCTTTTGGAATGCCACAACCGAAACCAACCAATGGTGGATTATGGCCTCCCACGAGCCTCCCCCACAGGCTTACCAAGACAGAATCGTCTATTGGAAATTGTGAGCCTTCTATAGTGTAAACGGGCTTTTCTTTGTGCTTAAACCAGGTTATTTGCCGTTTTGCGTAATGGCGTGTTTTTAGAGCCACCTCCTCTGCTATTGAAAAGGGGTCTTTGTTTTTTTCCAAAGCCTCTTTTAATTCCAAATACCCAAGGCTTTGCCAAGCAGGAGCATTTAGAGGCACGCTTTTGGAAAGCTCCATTACCTCTTCTATCCATCCGTTTTTTAGCATTTTAACAACACGCTCGTTAATTCTCTTATAAAGCATATCCCTTGGAAAATCAATCCAAACAGAAGGAATGGGGCCTATGCCGCCAACTCTATTTAGTTGAGAGTTGAGAGTTGAGAATTGAGAGTTGAGTTCTAAAATGCGGAGTAGCCTTTGTGTGTCTCCTTGCATAATTTTGCCTTCTATGCCGGGGTTTGCTTTTAGGGCGTCTGAATAAAGTTCCTTTTGCTCTTTGTTCTCATAATGCCTTTTTAGCCTTTCCCTAATTTCCGGATTTACCGGTGGCAAGGGATTTAAGCCTTGGCATAGAGCTTGCAGGTAAAGCCCTGTACCGCCAACAAGGATAAATTTTGCCTCTGGTTTTTGAGCCAGCAATTCCTTTACATCACTTGCAAACCTAGCCGCATTGTATTGCTGTTCCGGTGGCAAAAAATCAACTATATGGTGGGGAGCGGCACTCCTTTCTTCTGCGGTGGGCTGCGCTGTGCCTACCCTAAAACCTTTGTAAAGCTGCCTGGAATCCATGCAAATAACCTCTGCACCCATTTTTTGGGCGAGCATAACGGCTAGTTTGGTCTTTCCGGAACCCGTAGCACCTAGAATTGCACCGAATATAGGCATTACAAGTAATTTACTATATTATTACAAATGGTTGACTTCTACCCTGTTCATATATATTATCCGCTCGAAGAAGCGGAGAAAAAATATTGGAAAGGCGCTCTTAAACAAACAGAGGCTTATTTGCTCGATTTTGTAGAAAGGCATTTGGAAGAAATCATGGCCATAGCAAACGAAAACGGAGATCCTAAAGACGAGGATATTCTGGATGCTGTAAAAGGGGAAATACTCGCAAGAGGCTCAATACAGCCTGCAGCAGAGCTAGCAGAGATAATAAGGGAAATCAACAAGGAAATTTGGTACAGAGGCGAAATGGGACATTACTACCAAAGCCCCAAAGACATTGCGGAGCAATGGCAGGCAGAATATGCGGTTAAATGGCATGAGGCAAAGCTCTTTGAAACATTTGTTGTTTTAGAGCACTGTACAAGCAGTGTCCTTGCAAAATTCAGTGGGGTACGCCAATGACAACCCCAGTGGAAGCCCTCTATTTTAAGGATTTGAACCATTATCAAACCTTATCCACTCAAGAAGAACTAGCTCTTATACAAATATTGCGTGACGATAACAAAAAAAATATACACAATGCAGCCCTTCGCAAGCTTATATGCGGGAATTTGCGTTTTGTTGTAAGCGTAGCCCGTAAATACCAGGGAAGGGGCCTAAGTTTGCTAGACCTAATAAACGAAGGCAATCTTGGGCTTTTCAAAGCAGCGCTCCGTTTTGATTGCGCAAAGGATATTCGCTTTATAAGCTATGCGGTATGGTGGATAAGGCAGGCTATACAAAAGGCTATTTTTGAACAAATAGGCGCAATGAGAATTCCGCCAAATAAACTTATACTTGTGAGCCGTTTCAAAAAAGCATTATCTACCAACCTTGGCGATTACGAAAAAACCTTCAATTTACCGGAATTTAAAGATAGCGAAAAAGACATAATAGATATAATGGAAAAAATGATGGAAATTTCACTGGATTCCCCCGCAAACGATGATCCAAGCACAGATAACATAGGGACTCTTTTAGATGTTTTAGAGGGAAATGCAGATACTCAAGACCAATTTATAAGGGAATCCGAGCTTCACAATATGGTAAGCGATATACTATCCAAGCTCCCGAGAAGGGAAAGCGATATTCTCCGAATGTTCTACGGCATTGATTCTGCAGAAGACAATACCCTGCGCGATATAGGCGAAGATATGCAGCTTTCCCGTGAAAAAGTTAGGCAAATAAAAAATAAAGCGCTTCGTAAAATGCAAAGAAATAAAGAATTGCAAAATTTAAAAGATTCCTTCTTATAAATTTATATTTTAATCTAGCCTTGAAAAAATACCCGATAATAGCTGCGTTTGCGTTTGTGTTCGTAATTTCTGTGTGGTTTGCCCTCTCAGACAGAACCATAAGCGTTTCTGCTGTACCCTTTGGATTGCCTGCCGGGACAAGAATACCCATTCAAGAAAGGGCAGAATTCCCATCCATGCCCTCCGGAGCAGAAGCCGAACTGCGCCAGGCAAATGATTTGCGAATGGCAGGGGCATTGCAAGCAGCCCAAAACAATTACGAAACTATCCTGCTAAAATACCCTAATTTACCGGCTGCGCTTTTTGGAGCGGCTTATTCCATAGTAGCAGAAGATACCGCTTCTGCAGCAAAAATAAGCAAAGCCAAGAATCTGATAGAAGGGCTTGCACAGCAAATGCCCGGCTCCGTGTGGGTTGAACTGCTTTTGATTTTTATCAAAGAACACGAGGGAAATGCCAGCCATGCATTGGAAATGGCAGCCAAATTAGCCGCAAGGTCTCCCGCATTTTCCGAGGCACGGCTTAAATACGCAGACTTGCTTTTTAAAACAGAGCAAGCATCCAAAGCAATAGATGAAGCCAGAGCCGCCATATCAATATCTGCCGGCACAGACGTAAGGGCATACGTGAACCTAGCTTTTGCGTTGCACAGCACAGGCAAAATAGAGGAGTGTTCTGAGCTTGTGAATTACGCCTTGCCTAGGTTCCCGTCTCAAACCGATTTGCTCCTTATACACGGATATTTAAGCGAATATTCCAGAGATTTTGACAATGCGCAAAATGCCTATAAAAAAATCCTTGCCCTTAAACCGGGTGATGCAAATGCCACAACCGCCATGATTACCTTAGGCGAAAAAAGAATGCCAGAAACAGGCCTTGCAACAACCATATCTCTAAAAGACCAAGCAAGAGAAGCCGCAAAAGTGATTATACCCATAATTGAAGAATATCCAGAAAACTTGCCGCTCCGCGAGGCATTAGGAAAGATTTATCTAAAATCTCGTATGCTAAAAGAAGCCCGCACTCAATTCTCAGAAATTTATGCACAGGATTTTGAATATCCAAATATAAGAAAGCTACTTGACGAATCTTCAGAAGAGCAGCAAAAGATTTTCACCCCTCCCCCACTGCCATTGAACAGCAAAAAATTAGCAGACTCGCTGGCAAAAACAATTGCTGCCTTAAAAGAAAGCGAAAAATCAGATTACGATGACTCCGGCCGTTATTTGGTACATTACGGTGCAACTTTTAAGGAATTCTTTTCAAAATATTCGGTAACCAGATTTCATAAAATTGACGAAAGAACTTTTTACGAAAGATACAATATAGAGCCTTCTGCCTATGAAAATACGGTTTTCTTTGATTCCAGAAATCAATTCTATGCAACACGTTCCATTATAACAAACTCTGTAAGCACAAATTCTTATGATTATATCCCGGATTTATTCGGGCATTTTTTGAAAAAAGAAACCGGAATTTTGGGCGAGGGCGTTGCGGTTAGAATAACGGAATGTTATGGCGATAGATGGAGCGGCGTTGTGTGGACATCAAGAGATAACTTTGAAATTCTAATGCAAAATTCCAGTGCTCCTCACAAAGTTTTTATTTTACGGCTCCATGCAAAACGCTTTTCCGATACAGGCAATCTATGTTCTTATGTGGGCATGGCTACGGGAAGAGCGTTCAGCAAAAACTAAATTCCGCCTGAGAGCAAAATTCAATATAAAGCCTAAACCAGCAGAAATGGTTTTTGAAATAATAGGGTTTACCCCCGCTATGGTAAATACCTGCATAAACCCATAATCTACAAAGCCCATAGCGATAACCGTTATCAGATAAATAACAAACTCCCCGCCAGAACTCCACCGTGCCTTGTGCCTAAATAAAATCGCTATGCAAAGCAGGTAATTGGTTAGGGTAGCTAAAATATATGCAATTACAATCCCAGAGTCCACGCCTTTTACAAGCGGAAGTCCTATTGCATCAAAAACGGTAAAGCAAAAAACATTTACCAAAAGCGAAACTGAACCTATAAAGAAGTACAGCAATAATTGCATGGGCAGGGGGGCAGTATTCGCAGAATAATGCAATATGCAATAGAGAGCATGGACTCCATCTTTCCAGCCGATTTTTTTGCCTTCTTCGTAAGAGCGGGGGTTGTAATCTATTGCGCTTTCGTAAATTTTCACGCCTGTTTGCGCAACTTTTGCCGTGATTTCCGGTTCAAAACCAAAACGATTTTCTTTTAGCAAAGGGGCAATTTTTTTTATAAAATCCTTTTTAAATAATTTATAGCAGGTTTCCATATCTGTTATGTCCAGATTTGTGCACATATTAGATACAAAAGTCAAAGACTTGTTCATCCACGTGTGCCAAAAATAAAGTACCCTGCGCTCTGCGCTTGGGCGCAAATAACGAGAACCGTAAACTACATCTGCATTATGTTCAACGCAAATCTTCAAAAGATGTGCGTACTGCATGGGATTATATTCCAAATCGGCATCTTGAATTGCAACAAAATCACCGGTTGCCACTTCAAATCCCGTTCGCAAGGCTGCTCCCTTGCCTTTATTTTCTTCATGGTGAAAAACCTTAACCGCTCCGTGCTTTTTTGCCAAATCCAGGGCTATTGATAAACTTTTATCTTTTGAGCAATCATCTACTATCAAAAGCTCTAAATTAAGCCCAAGGCTTGAAAGTTCCAAGCATCTTTCAACGCAAAGACTCAAAGAATTTTCTTCATTATAGCAAGGAATTATTAAAGAAAGGGTTTTGCCCGCAATTTGTTGCATTTAGGTAATATAGAAATTCACCTCAGCATTTTATACGCCGTTTCTGCTTGCAAACTGTCGCCTTGATTGTATAGGGCGTGGCCAACATTTTCTATGCCTGTCCGTGCCGCAGAACTTCCGGACTTCATCGCTTTTTGGTAATGCTCTAATGCCTCGTTGTATCTCTTTTGCTTAAAATAAATTTCTGCCAGGTCCATCTCTAATTCTTTAAGGCCATTCTTTGCAGCAATACCTTGCTCCAAAGTCCAAATAGCCATCCACGGGGAATTGCTCTTTTCGTAAAGCGAAGCTAAATACCTGCGGGCATTGTAATTTTTGCTGTCTGAATACAAACCGTTTTCCATGGAACGAATTGCCGCTTTAAGCGAATCTTGCTGCAAATAATAATAAGACAAAGTGTAATGCAAATCCGGGGAAACATTGATGCTCTTTTGCAAAGCTTTTTGCAGAATCTCTGAGGCTAAGGGAAAATCCCCCGTTTGGCGAGCGCACTCCGCAAGGCCAAACCACGCTTCAAGCCGGTCTGGGTTTTCATTCAATGTTTGCTCAAAATATCTCTCTGCCAAAACATAAGCCTTTAAATTCAAATACGCAGATGCCACAGCGTAATGCAAATGCTCACTCCTTTCTCCGAGTTCAAGCGCCCTGCCGTAATATGCCACAGCCTGCCCGTAATCTCCGTAAGAATAGGAAATATCGCCCAAAAGCACCCAGGGCTTTGCAAAATCAGGCGCAAGCTCTGCTGCCCTTTTATAGGCAACTATCGCAACATGATTTTGTTTTATATGCACAAGGGTATTCCCCAAATTGAACCAAGCATAAGGCTCAAGCTGCCCATGCTTTATTGCCGCCCTATAAATGGGAACAGCCTCGGAGTATTTGCCGGCATCGTAAAGCTCATTTGCCTTCTTAAAAAAATCCTCTGCAGAAAAAGCAAAGACCGAAGTTAATATTAACAGCATGGCTATACGCATACTACCCCGCTATTCATGCCTCTTATAATCGTCTTCTACTCTTATAATATCATCTTCGCCGGTGTATTGGCCAACCTGCACTTCTACAATAACCAAGGGCAGCTTACCCTCGTTTTGCAAACGATGAATTGAACCTGCAGAAATATAAATAGATTCATTTGGGCTAACATAAACGGTTCTGTCTCCAACAGTTGCTGTAGCCATTCCGCTTACAACAACCCAATGCTCAGAACGGTATAAATGCTTTTGCAGAGAAATTCTTGCACCCGGATTCACAGAAATGCACTTAACTTTAAAATGCTCATACTCGTATATAACGGTATATGTGCCCCAAGGACGAATAACGGTTTGCGGGGAATGCAGCAAATCAGGCCGCTTTTCCTTTAATGTTTCTACAAGTTTTTTCACTTTTTGGCTGCTTGCAAGCGGTGCTACCAAAAGAGCATCTGCGGTATCAACAACCATCATATCGTTTAAGTCTATTGTGGTTATTTGCCTATTTGAACCCATAACCAGATTATTTTTTGAATCTATGGCTATATGTTGCTCATCTTCCGTATTTCCGTTTTTATCGTGGGGAAGCTCGTTGTATAGGCTTTCAAAACTGCCCAAATCAGACCAGCCTATTGAGCATGGAACAACGCTTACCTTTTTTGATTTTTCCATAACGGCGTAGTCAATGGAATCCGCAGGAATTTCTGCCATGTCTTCGTGGTGAATGCGCACCAGCGAGCTTTCCATTGCCGCTTTTTCGCGGGCAGTTTTACAGGCAGCCAGCATTGCCGGTGCATATTTATTAAGTTCGTCTAAAAATACGCCTGCCTTAAAGCAAAATATGCCGCTATTCCAATAATAATTCCCCGCCGCCACGTATTTTTTAGCGGTTTCTAAATTCGGTTTTTCAACAAATTTTTTTGCACGCTCACCATCGGCTTCTATGTAGCCATAGCCTGTTTCTGGCCCGGTGGGTTTTAAGCCGAATGTAACCAGATTCCCTGCGCCTGCCAATTTAGCAGCCTTTGCCACCGCCTTGGAATAACTTTGGGCGTTTCTAATTAAATGGTCGCTTGGTGAAACTAAAACAATTTTATCTTCCGGCAATCCTAAACAAGCAAGGGCAATGGCGGGAGCGGTGTTTCTACCTATGGGTTCAAGCATAAAAGATGTTTTTTCTGCTCCAACTTGCTGCAACTGTTCCCTAGCTAAAAAATACTGCTCTGCATTGCTCACAATGCACTGTTCCGAGCAAAAATCATTATTCGTGAGCACCGTACGCTGAAACAGCGAATGTTCGCCAAAAATTTTCACAAACTGCTTGGGCATCAAGGCACGGCTCAAAGGCCAAAGCCTTGTGCCAGCGCCGCCGCACAAAATTAGATTAATCATAGCCTAAAACTAGAAATAAATAGTTTATTCAAAACATTTTCCTTTGCCTGATTCAATTTGTATTTCAATTCCATGTCTTCTGTTTTGCAAAAGAGTTTTGCCGCCAATTTTTCCAGATAGCTCAAATCCTTTACCATCCTGCTTAAATCTTCCTTTGCCATATTATCAATTTCCGTAAGTTTTTTCTCGGTATGCTGCCAGAGAATTTTCAACTCCTCTTTTTGCAAATCCACTGCCGCGCCACCGCTTTGCCCGTACGCGGCTTGCTTTTCTTTTAATGTGATTTTTTGCTCTATAACCTTGCCGTTTTGTGCAATAAAAACCAAAGTTCCGCCTACAGCTAAAAGTCTAATAGCATTATTCAAAACTTCATTTTCAGAACTATTTAACACACAAAAATCAAAATAATTTTCCTGCAAAGATAAAGTTTGCAACTGTGTCATATGCAAATTCAAATTTTCTGCAACATCGCCGTATTCCAGCAAAAGCGAAAGCCATTCATTGCAGAGCAAATTTTCAGAAACGCAATGCACCATATTCTCTTCATTAAAATTTCTTGCTGCATAAGTTAAAAAATAACTCAGTAATCCTTGCTCTGCACCCAGTTCCAAAATATTATAAGGGCGATGTTTTTGGCACAAGCATTTTACCAGCTTGCCTATAACCTCCAAAATACAAATAAGGCTCTGCGGATTTTTAGGAATTTTTGAAAGTTTATCGTAATCCCCTACAATTTGATCAAAGATGCTAAAAACGGATTCCGTTCCAAAAGCCAAGCTATCTACAAGAGGAAGTCTGCTTAAATTTTCAGTGTTATCTTTTAGCGATAACAATAGCTTGTCTTTGTTTTTGCCCGTTTCCGAAGCGTAAATATTAAAGCCTTCTCCGATAATTCTCATTTTGTAACCTCAAATAACAAGTAATTTATCCTATTTACAATCAAATCCCAATCATAATGGCTTTTGGCAAATTGAACTGATTTTTGCGGAGCATTTTGCAAAAGTTTTTTATCCAAGCAAACTTCTAAAAAAACTTTTGCGAGAGCATTAGAATCTTCTTTGGGAAATATCCTGCCGCAATTTTCATTGTCTGTAATATCGTTTGCCGCATCTACATTGCTGGTTATTGTGTAACAGCCATGGAACAACGCTTCTGCGGTTACATTCGGCGCACCTCCTTCAACTATGGAAGTTAAAGCAAAAATTTTAGCTTTGGCATATTCCCTATATAGTTTTTCCTTGTCTGTGATATTGCCTAAAAACTCAATCCTTTTTTTTAGATGTGGAAATTTATTAAAATAATTGTCCGTAAAGTTGCTGAATTTGCCTTCCACTGGCCCGGCAAGGCGAAGTTTCCAATTTGGGAGCTTATCTGCTACAATAGCAAAAGCATTTAAAAGAACATCGTTTGCTTTTTGTTCTGTGCCTATGCGGCCTACGGTTAAGATTATATCTTCTTTTTGGCTATTTCCCTCCCACACCTTTCCGTAGAATCCGTTGGGAATATGCTCAACAATAAAATCCGGCCATTTTTTGCTCAAAAAATTAGCCATTTTCCAACAAGATGTTGAAATAACATCGCAAGCGTTTAGCATGTAAAAAATTTCTGGCACAGTCCATGGAATTTTGTCCATCCATCCGGAATTTGCATCTAAATAGAGGTAAACCTTTCCATCCTTACGCTTTTGTTTATAAGCTAGCAAAAAGCTATAAGTGGCATAATAAAGCCCTCTTACTATCAAAGCATCCATTTTTTGAAAATTCTGATTTATATAGTTTATTTGGTTATCTATCAGGGTATTTATATCCCCATTTGAATTTGGAATAAAATCCATTTCCAAACCGGGCAAATTTTCCAAGTATGGATAACTTCCCGTATTTTCACCAACCATCACCGCCTTATAGCCAAAATTTTTATGCAGCACAAATGGAATTAACCCGCACTCCTTTAAGAGCTGGGTATTGTTCCAATGGCCGCATTGAGAAGCCAAGGTGTAAATAGTTTTCATTTCTTTTTGGCTTTAGCTTTAACCACCTTTTTTACCGGCTTTACGGCTTTTTTCACAGTAGGTTTTGATGTTGCTTTTTGTGTTGCTTTTGGTTTTGCCAGGGGGAGAGCTTTTACCGCAGACTTTGCCGCTGCAATCCTTGCAACCGGCACTCTGAATGGCGAACAGCTCACATAGCTGAGTCCCAAATCATTGCAAAATTCAATGGATGCCGGGTCTCCGCCATGCTCTCCGCAAATTCCCAACTTAATATTCGGGCGAGTTATGCGGCCGCCCTGAACGGCGATTTCCATAAGTTTGCCAACGCCAACTTGATCCAAAGTAGCAAAAGGATTGCTCTTTATAATGCCGGCTTCCTTTTCGTAAAAAGGCAAGAAATGCCCCGCATCATCGCGGCTCATGCCAAGCGTGGTTTGCGTTAAATCGTTGGTGCCAAAAGAGAAGAATTCTGCGTGCTTTGCTATTTGCTCCGCGGTAATGGCAGCCCTTGGAATTTCAATCATAGTCCCTACCTTGTATTCCAGGGTACGCTTGGCTGCGGCAAATTCCTCTTTTGCTACTCTATGCACAATTTCAAGCTGCAATTCAAGTTCCCTTTCAAAACCAACAAGAGGAATCATAATCTCCGGCTTTGGATCCTTTTTGCTTTTTGCCGCAACAGTCAAAGCCGCACGGAACAAAGCACGGCTTTGCATTTCTGAAATTTCCGGATATACAATTCCAAGGCGGCAACCTCTGTGCCCTAGCATGGGGTTGGATTCTTCAAGTGAAGCAACCGTTTGCGAAACACGCACAAAATGAAGGTTAAGTTTGCGAGCAAGCTCATCTATCTGGTCTTTTGAGTGTGGCAAAAATTCGTGCAGCGGTGGGTCAAGATAGCGCACGGTAACAGGGCGTTCGCCCATAGCCATAAACAAACCTTCAAAATCCTCTTGCTGAATAGACTGCAACCTATCCAAAACATAACGAAAATGCCTAATTGGAATGTGGTATTCATTTTCCAGCAAAACCGCATCGCCGGGGCGCTGCGCAAGTTTTGTTTTATACTCTGCATATTCTGCGGCAAAAATTATCATTTCACGCACAAGGTCTATGCGGTCCCCTTTAAAGAACATGTGCTCTGTGCGGCAAAGACCAATGCCCTCCGCTCCAAATGCCACTGCGTTTATCGCCTGCTCCGGCTGGTCTGCGTTGGTGCGAATGCCTAGCTTGCGATATTTGTCTGCGAGTTTCATTATAAAGTCGTAATCTGCGAATAACTCGGAATCTCTTGGCGCAAGGGTTTTGTCTATCAATACCTGAATAAGCTCTGAGGGAGCGGTATCTATTTTGCCGCTTAGAACCTCGCCTGTGGAACCGTTGATTGAAATAAACTCGCCTTCCTTTATAACTTTATCGCCGCAGGTTAAAATGCCTGTATTGTAGTTGATATCCATATCCGAGGCACCCACAACGCAAACTTTGCCCATTTGCCTTGCAACCACAGCAGCGTGGCTGGATACTCCGCCTTTTGCGGTGACTATTCCGCTTGCAGCGATCATTCCCCGCAAATCTTCCGGGCTGGTTTCTACCCTGGCTAAAACCACAGGCCCGTGAGTTGCCCAGCGTTCCGCTTTTTCTGCGGTAAATGCCAAGGTGCCGGTAGCGGCACCGGGGCCAGCAGGCAAACCCTTTGTGAGCAGGCATTTTTCCATGATGGCTTTTTGGTAAGCATCTCTATCGAACACAGGGGCTAGCAACTGTTCTAAGGCTTCTGGATCTGCGCTTGCAATTGCGTGTTCTTGGGTCATAAGGTTTTGCTTTACCATATCGTGAGCTATTTTTACGTAGGCTCTTGCGGTGCGTTTGCCGTTTCTGGTTTGAAGCATATACAGTTTGGCATCTTCTATGGTAAATTCAAAATCCTGCATATCTCCAAATTCTTTTTCCAACTGTTTGCGAACTTCGCATAATTCCTTGTAACAATGCTCCAAATGCAAGGTAGTTGCCATTGCAGAAATTTTAAGCGGCGTGCGAATGCCTGCAACCACGTCTTCGCCCTGAGCATTTACCAAAAATTCGCCGTAGAATTCATTTTCTCCGGTGGCAGGGTTGCGGGTAAAAGCAACGCCTGTTCCCGAACTATCTCCCAAATTGCCGAATACCATTGATTGAACATTTACAGCAGTCCCCCATTCTTCCGGGATTTTATATTTGCGGCGGTAAAGGATGGCACGGTCGTTCATCCAACTGGCAAAGACGGCTCCTATTGCACCATCCAGTTGCTTGTAAGGGTCGCTTGGGAAAGCTTTTCCTGTTTTTTCCAAAACTAATTTTTTGAATTTTTCAATTATGCTTTTCAAGTCCTCTTCGGGAAGCTGATTATCGTGTGCAACGCCTCTTTTATTGCGTGCATCTGTTAAAATCACCTCAAAAGGGTCGTGCTCGTTTTCGCTTGCCCGCTCAATGTGCAAAACCACCCCGGAATACATTTGTATAAAGCGGCGGTAAGAATCGTAGGCAAAACGCCCGTTATTGCTCTTTGCTTTAAGCACTTCTACGGTAATATCGTTCAAGCCCAAATTCAAAATTGTATCCATCATGCCGGGCATGGATTCTCTTGCACCGGAGCGAACTGCCACCAAAAGAGGGTTCATGCTCCCGCCAAATTGTTTTCCGGTTTGCTTTTCTATTGTGGTAATAGCTTTTTTAATCTCTGCATCTAAACCAACCGGCATTTTACGCTTGTTTGCATAATACTCAGTGCAAACTTCTGTGGTTATTGTAAATCCCGGTGGAACATTAAAGCCCCTTTTTGCCATCTCTGCCAACCCTGCGCCCTTGCCACCCAGCAAATTACGCTGAGAACCATTGCCTTCCGTAATACCTTTACCGAAAAGATAAACTCTTTTTGCCATATAAACTCCTATTGTAAAAGAAATTTAGAAATTTTCTACATTACCCCCATGCAAATTACCACTTCCTCACAGTTGCGCGGGGTGTTCCCTGCCCTTTTTACCCCTTTGAAAAACGATGACCCTCGTTGCTTGCATAATTCCATAGATTACGAAAAAGCCAAAAAAATGATAGATGACCTTATAGGTGCAGGTGTTCACGGTTTTGCTCCTGTGGGAACAACTGGGCAAAGCGCAACCCTTAGCACCGAGCAGCATTTGGACTTTGTAAAGTTCACGCTAGACTATGTAGATGGCAGGGTGCCTATAATCGCAGGTGCCGGTTCTAACAGCACAAAAGAATCAATAGAAATAATACAGGATGTTTTGAAAATTGCCGAAGTTCCCATGCTTTGCCTTACTGGTTATTACAACACACCTCCTCAAGAGGGCATTTACGCTCACTTCAAAGCATTGAGCAGAGAAACCGGTGCAAAGATTGTAATGTATAATGTGCCGGGGCGCACCGCAAACTACATGCACCCCAACACAATAATAAAACTCGCAGAAGACAAAAACATAATAGGCTTAAAACAAGCCGTTGAATTTCGCATTGGCGAAAAATTTTGCGAAGACACAAAAAGCATAATTGAGCAAACCAAAAACCTTGACTTCACAGTTGTATCCGGCGAAGACGGTGCCTTTATAGATATGCTGGAATTTGGCGGCACCGGTTTAATAAGCGCAACGGCAAACATCCCGGAAGCAGCAAAAATTTTCGTAGATCTTTACAACAATTTCCAAAAAGGCAAAGCCGATGAATGCGACAAGTTGCAAGACGATGCCCGCGACTATGTAGAAGCCGTATTCTGCCGTAAAAACCCTATCCCTCTTGGAAGTTTCTTCAACAGCCCCCTTTTACTGCCTTTAGTAAGCGTCAAAGACACAGAACGCGGAGACGAAGCAGAAACGCGTATTCAAAAGTTAATTAAAGAAAAAGCTCAAAGTTTGCTAAAATATAGTTGAGAGTTGGTAGGAGTTGAGAATTGAGAGTTGAGAATTGAGAGTTTGGTTAATCGGGGTTTTGGCGGTAGCGCTGTATGCTATGCCTTTGCACATAGAGAGCAACGAAGCTTGGGTTTGGAATGCGGCAGTCCAATATAAAAAAGGCAAAACAGATTCTGCCGTCTTTGCAAAACTGGCACAGATAAAACCCGGCACCATTGCAGATCTCTCGCAAATCCAAAAGGCAGAAAGTTCATTGCTCCGGCTAGGGTATTTTTCAAAAAACGGCGAAGCAAAACTTTACCGCATTGCAAACAGAAATCGCATTGTTCCGGTTTTTGATTTAACGGATGCAACCGCAAATTTTGCAGAGGCTTCCTTTACGTACAATGCAGAAAACGGAGATTTTAACGGGCTTGTAATGGTGCAGCTTATGAATATTGCCGGCACGGCAAGGGATTTTTCTTTTGGCGGCGAAAATGCAAAGAATTATCGCTCGGCAGAAATATTTTACAAAGAACCTTTTATATTTGATTTGAGCGGCTCGCTAAAACTTCATGGCGAATTTTTGGAATACGATTCTACCAGGCAAAGAAATGCAGATATAAAATATTTTCAAAAGCTAGGCTGGGAATGGCAATATTCCGTTGGTGGTGGCTATAAAAACGACAAATTATTTTCTTCCCTTTCGCTTGGATTTGATAGCAGGGATAAAATTCCGCTGGCTTTCAAGGGTTTGTTTACGGAGATATTTGCTGAGTTTTCAAAATTTGCCGCAATGGGTTTGAGCGGGGAATATTACCAACCTTTTTTTGAAAACTGGACTATGCTTTTGGCAGCAAAAGGTTTTGGAATGTTGCCGGCAAAGAATTATGCAAAAGAGGATTTATTTTTTGTAGGAGGCCGCAATGATTTTATAGGTTTGCAGCCACGTAGCATTAGAACAAGAGCTTACGGGCTTTCGGAAGTGGATTTTCAATGGCACGGGTTAAAAAACTCGGCTTTGCACGTATTTGGGCAAAACGGAATTTATAGGAATAACCCGCCTTTTAGGGGTTGGGAAAGGGTTTTGGCTTATGGTTTGGGTTGGGAACAGGGCATCTCTAATGCAGGCATAGCTATTTATTACACGCTTATGCAAGGCATAAGCCCAATGGATGGCTTATTGAATATGTCTGTGAAAATTGGATTTTAATATAAGAATTTAACTATATTATTGCCTATATTCGCCGAAAAACCGGAGATGTAGGAGTGGTGTGGACTGTTTAGCCATCCCTCATAATTCTATAATGAATACCATCGAGCAAGGCAAACCAAGATGCCTCTATAATATTTGTGCTAACCCCTGCGGTATGCCAAGTTTCCTTGCTATTGCCAAAGGTTATCCATACTCGCACAGAAGCATCCGTCCCTACTTTGCTTCCAAGAACACGCACTTTGTAATCGTCCAATTTCACGGATTCAATGCACGGAAAATGCTCAATCAATGCCTTGCGAAGGGCAGAATCCAAAGCATTAACGGGGCCATCCCCCTCGCTTACTTCATGGATAATTTTTTCGCCAATTTGCAATTTAACGGATGCCTCGGAAACATGAACACCGTCTTCGCCCATATCTTCTATAACGCGATAGCCCAGCGTTTTGAATTTGTCTTGGTAAAGCCCCAGGTGGCGGCGAGCCAGTATTTCAAAACTGCCTGCGGCGGTATCAAAGGCAAAACCCTGATTTTCTTTTTGCTTAACGCATTCCAAAAGTTCTGCAACTACCTTGGATTTTTTATCAATTCCGGGCAAAATTTTTGAAAGTTTTTCTGCTATCAAAGCCCCACCTGCTTGGTCGCTGGTTATAAATTCTCTGGAATTGCCAACAAGTTCAGGTTGTATATGCTCAAAACTCTTTGATATTTTCAACACGCCGTCTATATGTGCCCCGCCCTTATGCGCAAAAGCTGTATCTCCTATAAAAGGCGCACGAATATCGCTTTGCATATTTGCCACTTCGTCAACAGCAAGGCTAAAATATCTGAGACGTGGCAAATTATTTTTGCATTTCATTTCATAGCCCATTTTCAAACAGAGGTCTGCGGCAATGGTGATTAAATTTGCATTCCCGCAACGCTCGCCATAACCATTTATAACACCCTGCACCTGAACCGCGCCAACCTTCACGGCACTGAGTGAATTAGCAACAGCCAAACCTGTATCGTTATGGCAATGTATTCCTATTTTGCAATTGACATTCTTAAAAACATCACCTAGGATTTTCTCAATTTCCCAAGGCATAGTCCCACCGTTTGTATCGCATAAAACAATGCACTCCGCACCGCCTAGTTCTGCCCTCTTTATGGTTTTTATTGCATATTCCGGGTTTGCCTTATAGCCGTCAAAAAAATGCTCCGCATCGTAAATAACTTCTTCGGAATGTTTTTTCAAGAATTCCAAAGAGGAACTTATCATATCCAAATTTTCTTCTAACTCGGTATGGATTACCTCTGTTACATGTATATCCCAAGATTTCCCGAATATGGTTTTCACTGGGGCCTCGCTCCTAACAAGGTCTTGCAATATTTGGTCTTGTTCTGCCTTGATTTTGGGCCTTCTGGTGCTGCCAAATGCCGCTATTTTTGAATTTGAAATATTCTCTGTGCGAATTGCCTTGAAAAATTCTTCATCGGTTGGGTTACCTTTATTGGGCCAGCCTCCTTCAATATAGTCCGCTCCAAAATCGTTTAATAAATGCGCAATTCTAATTTTATCGTTCAAAGAAAAGTTTATGCCTCTGGCTTGGTTGCCGTCTCGTAATGTGGTATCGTAAAGGGATATGAGCATTAAGGGAGGTAATATAGAAATTTACCCTTGCCTATTCACCAAATGTATAGGTGCTCTGGTCACGGTTCTGGCGTAGGCACCGCTGTTGCCGTAGGTTCGCCAAGCTCGGTCGCGAGGGTCAACATCTTGAACCATTATGGTTCTCATAGTTTCTTTGACTATGCTGCGTGAAATTTCCAAAAGTTCCGTATTGGAGTCTGATATTCTTTTTACTTCCAAAGCCTCTTTTTTCAATTCTGCAGAAACATTTTCCAGTTTTTCGCCGTCAAATTCGGGAAATGCCTTAACTATCTCCCGGATGGTTTTTAGCTTTAAATTGGCATTACGCGCCAAAACTTCCGTGTTGTAAATACGGCGAGTTTCCAGACGGTTTATGCCCTCGGTAATATTTTCTATCTCGCTTATAATCTCGGTTAGTACGGTGGTATTATTGGCTATTATGGCGTGACGTTGCTTTACAAGAACTTCCTTGTAAAGAGTATATTGCTCCTTCATTTTGCCAAGCACCATTACCAAAGTATCAAATTCCTGCTTTGATTCCTTATCTGAGTTCATAATACCTCCTCCTGAGAAAATTCTTCCTTGTATTTAAGAACATTTTTTACATAGTTCTGGGTTTCTTCAAAAGGCGGGATTCCGCCGTATTGCTCAACTGCGCCAGGGCCTGCGTTGTAAGCTGCTAGGGCTTTGCTTTCATCTCCATCGTACTTGGTCAAAAGTTGTTTTAGGTATTTTACGCCGCCCATAACATTTTGCCGACCATTGTAGGGATTTGCAACCCCTAATTCTTTTGCGGTGGAATCCATGAGCTGCATAAGCCCTTTTGCTCCTTTATTGGAGCGGGCAAGGGAATTTCCGCTGCTCTCTTGGCGAATTACGGCTCTTATCAAATTTTTATCCATGCTCATAGCTTCTGATGCTTCCGTAATCCATTTTTCTATTTGATTTTCAGATGCCCGCGTAGCTCCGTATGCTCCTTGAGCAGCCATGATTTTTCGCGGATCTTCTGCGTTTTTGCCGGCCAATTCTTTATAAATTATCTGTGCAAGACCAAAACTCCCTGTTTGGCTTGCCTTATTTGCAATTTGTTCGTCTAGCATTTCTGTAAAAATACGCCTGCCGGTGCTCATATCTTTGTCTTTTGGCACGGTATTTCGCATGGATTTTAGCATTTGATGCACGAACATCGCTTCAAAATCCTGAGCGACCTTCCATTTTTTAGCATCATCGGAAGAAGCGTTTGGCAAACGCATTCCTAAGCCATCTGTTCCGTTAATAGACATATCATAGGGATATGTGCAAAAATCGTGCCAGAAATAGGCGGCCTTCCGTCACTTTATAGCCAAGCCTATATAAAACTGCTTTAGGTCCATTTTGTTCATTGTCCATCTTATGGTTAAAAGCGGCGAAAACGGCAGGGGAATTTTTATTTTGCTTTCGCTTCTGAACTCTGGGGGTTTATTTTCCCTGAATGAAAATGAACTGGAAACTCGCACATTTTTCATTTTTTTGTCCCAGCCGCTCCGCAAACGCAAGGGGTGTTCTGCCTTTGCCCACAAGCTGTCTGTGCCTTGCAAAAGGGGTTTTACTCCTGCGCTTATGCTGCTTTTGTTTTTGTCCCAATTAAAGGCAAGCCTTGCACCTTTTCGCTTTCTCTCGGCAATAAAGGCAAAGTCAAGGGTATTTTCTCTTTCTTTTACCACAGCTATTTCCGTTGCCTTAAAATTAAAATCACCAAGCCGCACGCCTTGCCAAGTTCTGCTCCAAAGCCGGGTTCCATGAGCATACGGCTCTACTATCCTAAAATTGCCGCCGGCGTATATCCTCTTTTCCCAGAAATTTTTGCTGAATTTTCCATAAATCCAAGAGGAATCCCTGCCCTCTTTGAAAAGCCATTCACCGCCCAAATGCAAATCGCCAACATTGAATTCAGATAAAATTCCCCTGTTTTTGCTAGTTAAATCTCCGCCCTTTGCGTAAAAAATCCCATGCCTAAAAGCCGCAGTTCCCTTTACATCCTTGTTTTCCCTTAAATTAACATTTGCATAAAATCCCCCTACCCTGCCACTGACTTTTGCAAACTTGTTCTTCAAGTTCCCATTTGTATCCAAATTTGCCCCACTGCTCAAATTTGCAGTTGTTTTCCATTTTTTTCCCTTTGCTTCCTTTGGCCTTTCAAAAACGCACTCCGCTTCTTCTGCCACCTCCTTGCCAACATAAAGCTCTGCCAAGGCGCACCACAACTCTTGGTCCCCGCTAAGGGCATCCAATTCTTCCATTTGCATATAATCTATAAGCCCATCGCTCTGCCACCAATAAGAAAAACCATCTTGGGCAAAGCAAAAAGAGCCAAAAAACAGGCAAAAAAGCGAAAATAAAAAAAGATATGTTCTCACATATCATTAGACGGAAATTTCGGGAAAAAAGTTCAAAAAAAATGAAAAAAATTCACGAATCCGGGCAGACACATAAAAAAACGTCAACAACTGTTGCAAAATCGCGCCAAATCTTAGTAATCTTCTTCATCATATTCATCATAATCGTCATTATAATTCAATTTTTCGCTACTAGCATTGAAGTTATATTCAAAGCCCAGTGAAATAACTAAGTCGCTTTTTTGATTGCCATTACTGTATTGTATTTGTGGCTTGACTATAAAGTTATCGGATCCGTATGGTATATTAAATCCCGCCCCGTATATCGCAGCCGCGTTCTTTCCTGTCATTTCTTTGCCCAGTAAAACACTGATATATTCATATCGTGATGACAGTATGAGAGCGACATTGATATCATTGCCATATACATTAGCAGATTCAATATTATTGTCTTGCTTATCCTTTAGCCGAACAGTACTTTGAATTGGCACGGATATCGACGTTCCTACACAAAAATTTTTGGTTTCCGAGCCAAATTTCAGTGCAGGATCAATTCCCATTGCTAGCTGTGAAATTAAAAGATCATAATTATCATCTTTAGCAAACACTATTAGAAATTCTAAGCCTGCAAAAGACTGCACGGAAAAATTATCAGATATAGGAAATTCTAACGTTCCGCCACCACCGACAATAGGACCAGTAAGTGGATAATCTTTCAATCCATTTACGGTCTCCTTCAAGTACCCTGCATAAAACACAGACGAAGTTATCGATTGAGCCGAGCCAATTGCTACGCTAAAAAAAAGCATGCACATGGTCGTTTTCACGTTATTCATAATAACCTCCTACCTAAAATGTGTACTCAACCCCAAAGGATACGTTTAAATCGGTTTCATCTTTTCCCATGGCATAACTTATAGAAGGTCCTATTTCGAATTGCTCAGATATAGGTATGAGTACGGAGGCTGCTAATATTGTTGCTCCACTGCTACCAGTTAAAATCTTGCCTATACCTATGCCAATAAAATTGTATCGCCCAAATAATGAAACAGCAAAACTGGTTTCCACATCCTCCACATCCTCACTCGTACTTCCGTATCCTGGAACTTTCACTGTTATTTTATTCGAAAGAGGTATTTGTATAGGCAAAGCTATATCAACATATGTTTTTTCCAGCCCCAATCTAAGTTTTGGATTTAAACCCAAATAAAGACTGGAAATAGTATATTCTATACCGTTTTCATCTGCAGATACTGAGTAATAGCCTATACTTGCCCCGGCTCCAAATTGGGCAATATCCGCTATAGGAATTAAGCCAGAAAAACCCGCTTCGAACCCCGGTCCGGTAAATGGATAATCATCCAGACCATCCACCACAGCTCTATAATAGCCGGCAGAGCCGTTTATTGATACAGTGGGTTGAGCTAATGCCATGGTAAACGCAAGGCTTACCGCCAAAAATATGAACTTCACTTTGTTCATAAAATACCTCCTATTGTTGTTTGAGGGGAAATTTTTGCAAATAATTTTTTGAGTTTTGCAACTAATTTTTTGAGAATTGTAAAATTCTTGTAAATTTTTGGGCTTTTTTGGGCTTAAATATGGAAGAAATTTGAATGCGTATATATATATTATGATGACATTGCCAACGCTTGGGTCAAGGGTGCAAGGCTTTGCCTGCACTGCAAGCTCCTTTCGCTGTATTTGGGGTGTTATACAACATTATACACATAAATATATATTTTTTTTTGAGAGAAAGTCAAAAAAAAATGTAAAAAAAGTGTAAAAAAAATGTCAGAACCTCGATGCCCCCGATTTTTGGGATTTAGGGGATTTTAAAAAATTGCAAAAAACGCAAAAAAACGTCAACACTTGTTGCAAAATCACCCTTTCCGGAACTTTTTCCCTCCGAAACGCGTCTAAGTACATAGACACCCAAAATAGGAGATTGCAACAATGGAAGAAAATGCAGGCAAAGCCGCGACCAACCGCCAATACAAAAACAGCGTCTTCACAAAGCTCTTCGGAACACCCGAAAAAGCTCTGGAGCTATACAACGCTATTAGCGGTAAAAACTACCCAGAAAGTACAAAAATCAAAATTGTGACTCTTTCTGACGCCCTCTACATGGAACAACTGAACGACATCTCTTTTGTGATTGAGGATAAACTGGTGGTATTGATAGAGCACCAGTCGTCAATAAACGAAAATATGCCGCTCAGAATGCTTATATACATAGCTCGCGAATACGAAAGGCTCACAAATCGCAGAGATTTGTACAAGGAGCATAAAATTAAAATACCATCCCCGGAATTTATAGCCATTATACAATGGCGAAAAAGAGATGGCCGATTTCACGGAAATGAGATTGTCCGATTTTTTTGAGCTTGGTCAAGGCGTTCCCAATCTTGAGTTGGTAGTTAAGGCTTACAACATCAACAAAGGCCGCAATGCGAGCATGATTCAAAGGAGTCCCAATCTAAGCGGTTACAGTGAGTTGATAGCAGAGGTTAAGAAGAACATGGAAACTATGGATAAAGACGCAGCCATAGCGGCAGCCATAAAAACTTGCATTGAGCGTGGTATTTTAGTATATTTTCTTGAAAAGCACGGCTCGGAGGTATTGAATATGTTTGACGAAGAATGGAATCTTGAAACAGCCCTTGAGGTTGAGAAGGAAGAAGGCATTGAGATTGGCGTTGAGAAAGTATTTTCTCTTTGGGAAAGCGGCATGTCTTTAGCTGATGTGAAACAGAAGATTGCCATGGATAAAGCCAAAAAAAAACATTTCCGCCTAACCGGGACGCATAGTCTAAGCTAAAAAATTCGCCCCGCCACGCCCCGGCGCAATGCCATACATAAACGCTCACAGCTTCATGTTGCGCCGCTTGCCAAGGCTAGCGGCGGCGGCTAGGTGCAAGCACCCAACCGCTTAGTCCTGCAAACAACGAACAGAGTACAAGCCGAACTTATCGTTGTAGTTGTAGCTCGCGTAGTCGTAGTAGTAGTTCATGCCCCTGCCGTAGGCGTAGTTGCTATTGACCTCGCTGGCACTCCACCAGTAGCCGTCGTAGCCAACATTGCCGAAACTGCCATCCGAGTAGCCGTTGCCGCCCGGCAGAGCAGAAAATCCGTAGGTGTCCAAGTTCTCTATGCCGCTGTAGGGATTCCAGCCTTCTTTAGCCTTCAAATGCTTGCCTGCTGTACCACTACCGCCAACAGCTGTCATCAACGCATCCCAATCATTATTGTTCGGTATATGCCAACCAGAAGGGCAAATACCACGATGCTTTGACTGTATTGAGCTTGAGCAACTACTTGAGTTGCAACTTGATGGAAGATCCATTGCCGTTGCCCAATCGTATAAACGGCCATAAGTCGCACAATCATAGCAACCAGAATTGCCTGTGCCGGGATCGTAATTCAAATTCTTAGCAAACCAAGTTTGAGTGCCTATAATAACCGTTGGATAAGTTTCGCCACCATAATCTACGGGAGTACCATAAACAACGTTGGCTAAGGAGCTAGAGCTTGGTGGCGGTGCAGACGAACTAGACAACGAAGACGAACTAATTGAACTACTGCTCGGAGCAACACTTGACGAACTTGAACTTGGAGCAAAGGAGCTGGAGCTTGGCGGTGGAATGGATGAACTTGAGCTGCGGACAGAGGAGCTGGAAATTGCAACAAGGCTGGGGTTGTAATTAATCCCATCCGGATCATAAGGATTGTCTCGCTCAACTTCTGCGCACCCCAAAAACAGGAATGCTATAATCATAACTAAAACCATATATGCACTCCTATTCCCGATGCCAAAAGCACGCCGCCCAAAATATAAGAAACATTCCTTGATGTTTTGGCATCCTCCACTTTTTCCCAAGAATTGCCAAAACCGGAACGTAAATCACCGTATTCTTCATGCTTGTTAAGCACTTCACTATTCTTGTATATGCCATAACCCACAAATGCGGCACCTGCTACATCCAATGCAAGAGCAATCCAAAAAGAGTTATTGGAAGGCCGGTATTCTTCCGTATTCACCTGAGAGTCAACCCTCGCCGGCAACTTGTAGCCAAGCTCAACATCAACAGCATCCTCTAAATCGCTCGCCCTCCCCACTAAATCCCAGGCACTTTCCGGAGCAGGAGGTGGCGGTGCAGGCTTTTCTTTTTCCTTAGTTGTAGAAATCATATCTTCAAAAAGCTTAGGAGCCTTAGCCTCCAAAACAGAAAGCAAACCCTTCAAATCTTTGGAATCCCCAGTGAACGAGCCAATCAAGTTGCTGCTACCTACATTGTAAAGCTCTACCTTTATAGTCAATTCACCAGAAAAACGCCCAACATGCCCCTGAGCTATGTAATCTGCACTGATTTTCCTGCCCAAATCTGCCAAGCAGGTTGCCTCCTTGCATTCCTTTATAGCCCGTTCTTGAGAGCCTAAGCGGTCAACTATGCTCTGCTGGGTCATTATGCCATAGCGGCTTTGAGGCAGAATCTTGCCTGCTATGTCGCGGAGCTTGTCCGTTAAATAGCTCAAATCCAAAAAAGCTATGGAATCTTTGTTGTCAACAGTGTTCATTATTGCTATGCGTTCCTGCTGCCCATAAGCGGCAATAGCAAAGAGAAACGAGATGCATAGTATTTTTCTCATAAATGCGTTCATGGGGGATAATGTAGAAAAATTTACATAAAAAAATCAACGATACAGTATAGTTTACGAGTTTCCATTTTCGGAAATTATATCAATTTTTCTATATTTATCATCATGAAAAAGAAAACCGCCAATTCAAAAAGCAGCGCGCATAAAAAAGGCACAGCCTCATTCAAAGAACATAGCGGATGGTGGGGCGATGGTCCTGTATTTGTGTTCCTTTATAGCAAAAAAACTAAAAAAGCCATAACCAATGGCACTGCAAAAGAAATTCTGCAATTTATAGAAGACTCAGAACACGTCTTGCACGAATCAGAAGCTCTACGTATAATAAGAATTGATAACGAATATTCGCATCCGGTATTATTTGTTGACACAGGAAAAGAAGCCGGGCTGGATTTCTTGGATCACCTGCGCATGGCGGCTTACCGCCTTGCAAAATGGGCAGAAAATAACTCGGTAAAAACCCTGATGATACCGCCACTAGTAGATGATTCGGAAAAAAAGAGAGATGCTATTTTGCAAGGCCTGTGCCACGCAAGCTACGCCTTTGATAAATACAAAAGCAAAAAGCACAAAAAAGCAGACATTGAATACCTTTTCGCAGACGATATGGAAATAGACGGGCGCTCGCTCCAAGCCATGTTCTCCGGAATTGACCTAGCAAAAAATCTCATAAACGAACCGGGCGGCTACCTAACCCCAACAATCGTGGCAAACATAGCACAAGGCATAGCGCAAAAATACGGGCTTGCAATAAGAGTGCGCCGTAGCAAAGAACTGGAAAAAGACGGCTATAACGGAATCTTAACCGTTGGGCGAGGCAGCCAAAACGAGCCGGCAATGCTTACCCTAAGCTACAGGCCCAAATACAAAAACCCTTCTCACCTAGCTCTTGTAGGCAAAGGCATAACTTTTGATACCGGCGGAATATGCTTAAAACCCCAAGATAAAATGTACGAAATGAAAAGCGATATGTCTGGCGCGGCAATAGTTTTGGCAACCATTCAAGTGGTAGCAGAACTTAAACTCCCAATAGAAGTGGACGCTATCCTTTGCCTGGCAGAAAACCGCCCCGGAGAAAACGCAATGCTGCCCGGGGATATTTTCAAAGCCAAAAACGGAAAAACCATTATGGTAGAAAACACCGATGCCGAAGGCAGGCTTGTTTTAATAGACGGTTTAATGGAAGCAGCAACGCTTGGCGCAACTCATGTAATAGACATAGCAACCTTAACTGGAGCAATACAGCGCGCACTTGGAACTTCCATAGGCGGGCTTTTTAGCAATAGCGAAGGGCTTGCGCTTACCATTGCAGAAGCTGGTGCAGAGAGCGGCGAAAAATGGTGGAGAATGCCTCTAGACGAAGAATACGCAGAAGACTTGAAAGACAAGGTAGCCGATATTCGCAACATAACCGATGGCGGTCCCGGAGCCATAAGCGCTGCCTTGTTCTTAAAAGAATTTGTAGATAAAAATTTGGAATGGGCGCACTTAGATATAGCCGGAGTAGCATTCTCCGCAAAAGGATATAAATACACCGAGCATGGCGCAACGGCATTTGGATTAAAAACCTTAGTGGAAACGGTAAAAAGATATTCGGTTGACGAAACTCGCGTTCGTGGTTAAGGAGAGTACATGAATATGAACAGCTTTGAAGGAATAGAATCATTGCCGGCTTTATCGCTAAATGCATTTAGCCAGCCGGGTTTTAAGGGGCTTTTTCACCGCGTAGGCGAAGAATGGATTCACTACGATTCGGAGAATTTGCAAAATACAATTTACTTTTTAAGCCTCGCCATGCGAGAAATCGGTGTTGGCAAAGGGGTTGGAGTTGGAATAATCGCACCAAGTTCCCCGCAATGGTTTATGGTTGACCTTGCAACGCAAATTTGCGGCGGCTATACCGTCCCCATATTTTCAAATATATCTTCTGCCCATTTTGAATATCAAGTTAAAGATGCCCAGCTTAAAGTTTTAACGATAGACTCTTGGGAAACGCTTTCTCCGCAAATTCACCCGCTTGTAGATTCCGTACCCACTCTGATTCATCTTTCTCCTCTTCCAAACAAAATAAAACACAAAAATTCCTTTGGCTGGAGCGATTTTATAGAAAAAGGAAAAAAAATAGATTCGGCTTCCGAGCGAGAAAACTTTTCAAAACGCATAAAAAATATAGCGGGTGATGAAATTTTTTCCGTTATTTACACCAGCGGTTCAACCGGGACTCCAAAAGGCGTTCCTTTAACGCAAAAAAACATGAATTTGCATCTTAAAGCAATTGCAGAATTTTTCCCTGTTGATAAAGACCGCGACGTATGCATGAGTATTTTGCCGGTTGCACACATATTCGAGCGAATGGTAGTTTATTATTTCTCCAGTTGCGGCTTGCCTGTTTATTTTGCAGACAGTCCTAACAATGTAGGGAAATACCTGCCAGAAATTCGCCCAAGCATTATGACCGTAGTGCCAAGAGTTTTGGAAAAACTTTACGAAAAACTCATAGACGGAGCTAACAAAAAACCTATACCTGTAAAATGGCTAGTGAAGTATGCCATAAACAAAGCTAAAAACACAGACCCAAGCAAAAAGAATTTGCGAAACACCATTTGGGATAAACTTGTATATTCAAAAATGCGCGCTGCGCTTGGCGATAATTTTTACCTTATGGTATCTGGAAGTTCTGCTTTAAACATTTCGGTTAACAGGTTTTTGAGAAACATAGGTTTGGCGCTTTATGAGGGTTATGGATTAACGGAAACTTCACCTGTTATTTCTGCAGAATGCCCAACTAATAATAGGATGGGTTCGGTTGGCAAGCCCTTGCATAATTTAGAAGTCAGGATTTCTTCCGAAGGAGAAATTCAAGTTAAAGGGCCTAGCGTGTTCAGCGGGTATTTTAACCGCCCGGATTTAAATAAAGAGACTTTTACGGAAGACGGTTTCTTTAGAACCGGAGACAAGGGCCGCATAGACAAAGACGGTTATGTTTGGATAACGGGACGCTTAAAAGAAATGTTCAAAACCAGCACAGGCAAATATGTTAGCCCGGTTCCAATAGAACAGGCTCTTTGCCATAGATCATTTATAGAAGCCGCACAAGTATTTGCAGAAGGGAAAAAATTCACATCCGCTATTTTGTTCTTAAATCAAGACATAATCAGAAGCAAATTGAGAAGGAGCGAAGCGGAATTCACCCCCGAAAAAGCCCTGAAATCCCGCAGAGTCAATGCACTATTGCAAAAACACGTGGATTCTGTGAATAAGAAATTAAACGACTGGGAAAAAATCAAAAAGTGGAGGGCTGTTTTTGCCACGCTTTCAACAGAAAACGGGCTTTTAACTCCAACTCTAAAACTCCGCCGCAGGATGGTTGAAAAAATATACGTGAATGAAATAAACGAGATGTATGAATAAGCTGGAAAAAATCTCCCGCATTCGCCTTGCAGATGTGCGTGGGCGCATTGTGAAAATAATAGGCTTGGTTATTGAATGCGAGGGGCCAAACGCCGGCATTGGCGAACTTTGCGTTATTGAGCAAAATGGAAAAACCGTATGCCATGCAGAAGTAGTAGGTTTTAGAGAAACCAGAACCCTTATCATGCCGCTTGGCGTGTTAGAAGGCATAAGGCCCGGAATGTCTGTTGTGGCAAA
Source organism: Fibrobacteria bacterium GUT307 (assembly GCA_001462235.1). Classification (GTDB taxonomy): domain Bacteria; phylum Fibrobacterota; class Fibrobacteria; order Fibrobacterales; family Fibrobacteraceae; genus Fibrimonas. Next base: position 28,756 of record LIUI01000155.1, on the reverse strand, counting down.
AGGGGAAACGCTAACCGCACCCGTTGGTTACCAACTTTTGGGCAGGGTTTTAGACGGCATGGGAAACCCAATGGACAACCTAGGGGAAATTAAATACGAAGCTCGCCGCTCCATTTATTCAAGCCCCCCAACCGCCATGCAAAGAGCACGCATAAAAGAACCCATGTACACAGGGATTAGGGCCATAGATGGTTTTTTAACCATTGGGCGCGGGCAAAGAATGGGGATTTTTGCCGGTTCCGGAGTTGGCAAAAGCGTTACCATGGGCATGATAGCGAGGAACTGCCTTGCAAAAGTAAATGTAATTGCTTTAATCGGAGAACGTGGCAGGGAAGTGAGGGAATTCATAGAAAAAGATTTAGGCCCGGAAGGATTAAAGCGTTCCGTGGTAATAGTTGCAACCAGCGACCAACCCGCCCTTGTCCGCTTAAAGGCGAGTTTTTTAGCTATGAGCATAGCGGAGTTTTTCAGGGACTCCGGCGATGATGTATTTTTTTTGATGGATTCAAGCACACGCCTTGCAATGGCGCAAAGAGAAATAGGTTTGGCAGTTGGCGAGCCACCCGCAACAAAGGGTTACACCCCATCTGTTTTTGCCTTTTTGCCAAAGTTATTTGAGCGGTCTGGCAATAGCGACAAAGGAAGCATTACAGGGCTTTACACTGTTCTGGTGGACGGCGATGATTTGGAAGACCCTATAGCAGACGCTGTCCGTTCCATTTTAGACGGGCATATAGTGCTTTCTCGTGCGCTTGCAAACAAAAACCACTACCCTGCCGTAGATGTTTTGGCAAGCATAAGCCGTTGCCGCACAGATATAGCAAACCCGCAACTAAAAGAACTATCTGCAACCCTTTTGCGAAGCCTTGCAACTTATCGCAAAAACGAGGATTTGATAAACATAGGTGCATACGCAAAAGGTTCAGACCCAGAAATAGATGTTTCTATTAAAAGGCACGCCGCATTGGATAAATTTTTGATTCAAGGCATAGGCGAGAGTTCAAAATACGAAGACACGGAAGCCGCAATGAAGGAAATTGCGGCTATAGTGTAAACTACTGCTTTGCCGCTGGCATCTTAGACACCAATGACAAATTCACATTCACGCCTTCTACCTGGAAATGTGGAACAACGGAAAGAGCAACCTTGAAAAATCCGGGATTATCTGGATTCTCGGCAACCGTCACTTGCCCATAACTCAAAGGATGAGTTGCTGCAAGCTCTGGACCTGGATTTTCCATTTCCGTCACAAGCCCTTTTATCCAGTTGTTAAGTTCCGCTTCCAAAATGCCCGCGCTCTTGCTTGCTCCAATATTCTCTCTCTGCAAAACTTTTAGGTAATGCGCAAGCCTTGCGGTAAGGAATATATAAGGCAAACGAGAATTCACCCTTGAGTTTGCGGTAGCCTGTGCATCATCGTATTCTTCTGGCCTTTGAGTGGAATTCGCCGAGAAAAAACAAGCATAATTGCGGTTTTTGTAAAAACTCAGCGGAATAAAGCCCTGCTTTGCAAATTCAAATTCACGGGTTTCAGGAATCAAAATTTCCGTTGGGATTTTTGTTTGCGCTCCTTTGCCAGAGTTAAAGAGATGTATTGGCAAATCTTCAACTTTGCCACCACTCTCCGGGCCTCTGATTTGAACGCACCAACCATTATCTTGGAAAGAACGAACCATATTTGCGGCAAAAGCAAATGCCGAGTTTCCCCACAAATATTTTTCGTGCTCTCCGCCCAGAACAGACTCCGTATATTTAAAACCCCTGGCACTCTTGCCCTCGCCATAAGGATTCCTCAACAAAAATCTAGGCAAAGTTAGGCCTATATAGCGAGAATCGTCTGTTTTGCGGAATCCACGCCATTTTGTGTATTCTGCTTTTTCCATAAAGTTTTCTAAATCATCTATTTTTGGCAAATCGCCAATATCCGATTTTCCAAAAAATTTAGACCCTACGGAAGAAACAAACAAGCAATGCGAAGCGGCAGAAACACAAGATATGTTTTGCAAAAGGTCAATATCGTCTGCGGAGTTATCAAATTCATAATTTGCTATCATCGCAGCATAAGGCTCGCCACCCGGAGTATCGTACTCATCGCTGTAAATATGACGGTAAAGGCCGCTTTGAATGATTTCTGGCGAATCTTCAAAATCATATTTTATAGATTCTTTGTCTGCATTTATCAATTCTATCTTTACATTTTTTCTAAAATTGGTGCGTTGAACCAAAAAATGCAAAGCACGCCAAGAAGATTCCAATTTCTGAAATTCTGTGCTGTGCATAATTGCATCCAGTTGTTCGCTCACTATTTTATCTATCCACGCCACAAGCGAATCTATAAAGGCACGGTCTATTTTTTCTACGCTTGCAGAACTGTCTAAAACACTCTGCACAAACGCCTTAAGACCCGAACTTATTCGCTCGCTAGGGCTATACTTGGAAAGCGATGTTTCGTCGCTAAACTCTGAAAGGTCTATAAACTTAGACGGCAAATCCAAATTTACACTCTTATAAATTGAAGAAAGCTGAGTGTCTTCCATATATCCTCCTACTCCTTATCACTCGGTATTGCTTTGAGTTCGGTTAAAACAGAATTCATGGAATTTTTGTCTTTCAAAATAGCTTCCATTTTTTTTCTGAATTCTCTATTGTCCAGTAAATTTGAACCCAAATCTTTTATCAAATTGCGAACAGCCATTAAGCGATTCAAATCGGGAACTTGTTTCACTATCTCCATAGGCTCAAAGGATTTCATGCTGTCGAATTTTAATTCTATGGGCATTTCTGAATCGTCTTTTTTGAGGCGATTTTCAACGGAAGTTTTCAATTCTATATTCATAGACTGCATAACCCCATCAAAATTATCCTTATTTATGTTTATCTTTTCCCGTTCCATAAGTCTGGACTCATCGCCATCCATTTTAAAATCGCCAAGTACCAGCAACTTCAGTGGAAGTTCCATTTTTTTCTGTGCTCCGCCCGTATCCACGTTTAATTGGATATTTATTCGTGCGGGCGGGATCTCGTTTTGATAACTGTTCGCCATTCTACTCTCCTAGGTTATTGGTTAAACGGGAATTCTCTATTAAATTTGGCTCCATGCGGAGTTTAAACCAGTCATTTGGTTTTATAGCATCCTTTGGCAAATACCAACGAATGTTTAATTCTACATCAATCGAATAGCTTTTATCTATGAAGGAAAATACATGCCTATCTTGGATTTTAAGCAAACTCCATTCGCCACGGATATTTTCACTAAAAATATTGTTCGCTGTTTTTGCTACAATCTCAATGCCACCTTTGCTTTTCTGCGGGAAAACTATTTCTATTGTTTTGCTTTTTCCACGCTCAATTTCCACATATTGACTATCTAACCCAAATGTCACGGATGCCATTTTTGGAGCCTGAATAGTTATACTAATAGGAATGCCGCTCCAAGTGTTATTTTTTAGAAGCGAAAGCGTAGCTAAAGTTTTTTTGTTGAATTTTATCCTATCATCGGAAATTGTGTCTATCATGTCAAGGAATTTGTAAAAATCGCTCTCCTTGCCAAAATAATCGCTAACTTCGCCTACAGACGGGATTTTACCCTCCTTAAAAGGGAATTTCTCTAAAATTTGCTTTTGATATTTAAGTTCTAAGTTTTTAAGATTTTTTTCAAATTCAAGATTCAGGCTATCTTCCGCGGCTTTAATGCTATCTCGCATGGCTTTAACACTGTCTTCGGCTGCTCTCATGCTATCTTCTGCTGCTTTTATGCTATCAAGTTTGCTTTTTTGCAATATAAGCATTGCCTCAGATTTGATTTCTTCTTTATGCTGATTAATAATAGAGAATACAAAAAATAAAATAGCCAATACAAGCGCAACCAAAAGCAAAATAAAAAATACTCTCTTAGCTAAGCTGTACGCAAGTGGTTTTTCATTTTTCATGAATGGAAAAAATGGCAACGAATAAAAAGCTTCTGTCTCTTTAAATTGTTTCAATTTTCTAGGCAAGGAGAGAATCTTTTTGCAGGCAATTTCGTCCAAGAAATATTTGTGCAAATAGTAATTCAAATGATTGCTGTTAAATTCGTAATTTTTATCCAACGTCTGGTCAAATTCCTGAATTTCCAAATCTGCCACGGCATAAAGCGGTATTTTGCATTTTTGCTTTGAGAAAAGCTTTTCTAAAGATTCGGTTTGGTCTTTTTCTTCAAATAAAGGATTTATTGAAATAATACCGTCAATAAAGGGTAATTCTTCTATATTTTTCATATCGGAATATATATATTTGTACCCTTTTGGTGGTTCCTGTGTTTTTGCTGAACTTTTACATTTATCTTCGTAAAATCCTGTTATTAGGATATTTTTTATGCCTCGCCTAAATGAAAATAGGTGTTTGTTTTTTGTTATGGGTTTATAATTTATTTTATCTAAAAACATACTTGTTTTAGAAATTGCAGAATTTAAAATTTGTTTTAACTCTGCCGTGCTTCCTATTCTGAACTTGCCCATAAAGCCAAACAGAATGCATTTTACATACAATTCAAGCAAAGGAGTTGAGTTTTTATTTTTATGAAAATTTTCAATTCTTTCAAAAAAATGTATTCCGGCTTCGGCATCTTCAAATTCGCTCAAAGCAAGGGAATGCGAAAACCATTGTGAAGATATAGCGGAATTTGTGTAAATATATTCGTCTATCCATGCACACAAAGCATATTTAGCGTTTTCTATTTCACCTGCAGTGTAACCGTTATTTGTGGAATCATTGCAAAATTCCTTTATTTTTTCTATAAAATCGCCTTTGGTTTCTTCTGCCGAAATTTCTTTATCGCACGGCAGTAAAAGCACGGAACAAAAAATGTTTTCAGAAAGCTCAATAAAAGATTTTCTCATAAAACTGCCTCATACCTCCACAGTTAAGTCTAATCACACACAAGATTGTAATATAGTAAATTAAAAATCGAAGAATTTTTCTATTCACCTTTCAACCTTGTGCTGGTGGCTCACGGCAAAATAATTTTCTATATTAGCGAGTGGTTCCGCTAGTCAGCCAGGCTTGCCTGGTGAGCCAGGTCTGCCGGGTGTATCTGGCAGCGTTGTAACCATTGGCAGTAACGGCAATTGGCTTATTGACAATGTAGATACAGGTGTAAAAGCAGCTGGCTCTCCAGGCACAAATGGAAAAGATGGGCAAAGTTGCGATGCTTATGAAGATGGTACCGAATTTGTAATTAAATGCGGAAACATTGAAAAAGCCAGATGGCCTAAAGCATTATGCGGAACAGTAGCTTATGACCCCAAATATATGGCATGTGATGATGGTATTGTTGGGGTGACAATAGGTAACCAAATTTGGATGGCAAAGAACTTGAATATAGCGACTGCAAGTAGTAAATGTTATGGTGACATAGAAAGTAACTGCGATATTTACGGAAGATTGTATAATTGGATAGACGCAACTGCTGCTTGTTCTACCATTGGTTGGAAGTTGCCAGATGATACCGACTGGGAAGCATTAATAACAACCGTTGGCGGTACAGAAATAGCAGGAAAAGCATTAAAAGCAAATGATGATCTTTGGACTACTAACACGGGTACAAACGATTACGGTTTTTCGGCATTGCCTGGAGGTAACTTTTTAGATGATATAGGTGACATAGGTTATTGGTGGAGTGCTACGGAGTCAAGTGGTGAGGCTCATTACAAGCGAATATTACATGATTACGATGCTATAAGAAATGATAACAATGGTAAAAAAACTAATTTACTTTCCGTCCGTTGCATAAAGGATTAACCCTACACCTTTATGATATCTATGGAATCCACCCGCAATGTTATTGGTGCGTAAATGCCGAGTTCTCTTTCTTCGCATAAACTTTTCCAAAGAGAAGAATCCGTTTGCAGCTTAAAATAAAATGTTCCGGGCATCTCTTGAATGGTTTTTGGAACAATGCTGTGAATGCAGTTTATGCCATGCGTTGCACTAACAACTATGCCGGATAATTTTGACTTAGGAGCAATTTTAAGTTGCATAGGAATAAATTTAATAGCTTCTTCCGGTGATAATTTAGATTCCACCGCAAGCCAAACAGAAGTGGCATTTGAAATATCCAAATCTGCCAGATTTGCAAAAAATGAACTTGGCCCTTCTTTTTGCAAGCGTTTTTGCAAAAATGCAACTTTTTTCTCGGATAATAAAAAATCGTTTAATGCAGTGAAGATTTTACCGAAACATTTGTCAAATTCTGCATGATTATAATTAAACGGCTCTTGCAAACATTTCGCTATTTCACAAAAAAGCAAGAAAGGCAATACTCCATCCGTGCCTTGCATACAACCCAAAGCCACTCTTAAGGTTTTTAAATCTTTAAGCAATAATTCTTTTGAATAAGAAATGTTTGCTATTCTGCCTTGCAAAAGCGCATCAAAATATTTTAATTTTTGCGAAAAATATTCGTAACCGTTCAAGGATATTAAAGGCGGATAAAAATTTTTATCTAGCTCAAAAGAGCCTTGCAAATTTCTCAAAAGCCTTGCAATCGGCAAAAATTCCTTTCCGTCTAAAGACTCCCCGTCAAAAACAACAGAAGGAACCGGAATGGAAACTGGTATAAGCACTGAATTTTCTGTAGAATACAAATCCCAGCAATTTTCCCACACAACCTTGAAACGAGAAGTGTGCTCTTCGGAAAATTCAATTGGCTTATTCAAATCCAAAGCCAAATACACATTAAGGCTATTCAAGCTCTTGTCAAAAATTTGGGTAAAATTTCTAGCTTCTATTTTTACTGATTTACTTTCGTAATCAATAAAAGAAATTCCGCTTGGAAAAACAGCTTCACATTCTTTAAGCGCAAATTGTCCGTCTTTTATCAAGTCTTCTTCAAATATCAACTTGCTAAAACCAAAATGCATTCCTTTTGGCAAACCAGAAACATTTTTTATATGCCCAAGGATAAATTTATCCGATTGTTGCAGGTGTTGCTGCGACAAAGCCATCCCCTCTTTCCAAGCAACTAACATGGTCATTCGGCAACCTCTGAAATTTTATTTTTGCTGTACCCGTAAACCGGCTTTGGCTGCTTTGAATAATAGAGCAAAGCCCCCGTCGCCGCAAAGCCTATTCCGAATAAAACCGTTTTTGTATATTCGCTCAATTCGGTTTCTGTATTTACCTTGTGCCCAAAAAGTTCAAAAATTCCGTTTTGCAAAGCGGAATTCGGAAATTCGGTAAAGCAACGCTCTGTTTCTTTGAGGGTTTTTCCTTTGCTTTTATCTATAAGTTTCATAGCAAAAGCCTTGCAATTTATTTTTTTTATGATGCTAACCCTTAAAGTAGCATTCATATTTTCTGCTCCTGCTTCGTTTGAGTATGCCAAAACATGCTCCTCAATTTCTTTAGGCGCCTCTATCTGAATAGCAAAAGCGGCCTGAATCCCGACTATCAGGAATATCAGGAGCTTGGTTGCTAACTTAAAATCCAGTTGCTGCAATAAAATCATTTGCGAAATCCCTTATCATGTCTTCTACTTCTAAATAGAATTGAACATCTTTAAAAACACCCATTTTCCATCTATCCCAAGTTTGGCAATCCATATATTCGTGGCTTATAGCCAAATATGCCCTTTGGTGTAATTGCAAAGTTGCATAAATAACATAGTCGCCATCTTTTTGTTTAAAACCGGTCATAAAAAATTTAAGCGCCCCGCTATTTGATATTTTATCACCTATATCGTTTAGCTTGTTGTAGGGGATTATAGGCACTTTAACATATTCAAGTCTTGTTTTTAACCTGCTTTTTATTTCATTTTCCATTTTTTTAATTTCTGGGTCACCGGATAAATGCACAAAAACTTCAACGCCCTGCAATGCTCTAAGTGAAGCTTGCCCATAAAGCTCATTTGCGTACAAATATGGCGAAAAAAATCCCCAAACAGCAAATAATATTCCGAATAATACTCCCACTCCCTGCCGTGGAGCTTCCTCAGTTAAATCTAAACACATATCGGTGTAAATATAGTAAATTTAATTTGCTATAATAATATTGTGGTGAAAATTTTCTTTATTAGTGTTTTTTTATCCTTTTCCTGTATACTGCTTTCTTGTGCGGCAAAGGGAAGTGGAAATAAGAGAGAATATTATTTTCAAGGAAAGCACGAATGGAAAAATATAGCGAGTGATTTTAGGTATCCTATAGAACTTGAAGAGCATATCGAGACATTTTTAGGCATTCCGTATCTTTTGGGTGGTGACGACGAAAATGGCATAGATTGTTCGGGTTTTGTCAAGAAAGTATATGAAATATATGGGATTGATTTGCCAAGGTATTCTGTTTGGCAGAGCAAATTGGGAATTGAAGTTCCAAAGTATGCTCTTTTGCCGGGCGATTTGGTGTTTTTTGGAGAAACGGAGAACGATTCTGTAAGCCATGTTGGAATATACATGGGAGAAAATAAATTTGCAAATGCCACCAGTTCGCAAGGGGTAAAATACTCATCCTTAGACGAGCCTTTTTTTTATTCTAGATATTTATTTGCAAAAAGGCTGAGATATTAAGAGCCTCCCCCCGTGGCTATAGGCGAACCCCTTGTTCCGCTCGCGGAAAAAGGTAGTCCCGGAAAATCCTGTCTTTTTCGCAAATATGGTCAATCCACCAGTCTTTGAGAAACTCCAAAAATTTTTGCGGATCGCGATCCCATAGGCTTTTGCTACCTGTATTGGAGAGCGTTTGCCTCAAATTATCGTGCCATTCCAGATGCTTTTTAAAATCCGGGAAATTGCACTTGCGGAGGAAGTCTTCTTCTACCTGAAAATGAATGTGCGTGTATTCGGTAACCATGTTAATCACCGATTTGAGAACATTTTCGCCATGCTTGTTTTGCATTGCATAAAAAAGAGAATTTATGGTGGTCACAATTCCCCGATGCTGCTCGTCAATAATAGATATTCCCAAATTGTATTCTGGCTTCCATACAATAAGGATATTATGCTCTATCAAGCTATGCAAGCCATCATTTGTTATCGTTTCTTTTTGCATCTTTTCCTCCCATTTTTGAGTTAATCCCCTTGCGAAACTTCTTCCACCGCAGGAACGCTATCACTATCTGCAGTAACATTAGCAGGAACAGTAGTGGTATCGGCAGTTGTGGTATCAACAGCAGGAACAGCGGCAGCGGAGTTTACGCTTAAACCACGCATTTTGCTATTCAATTCTGCCAAAATCCTTAAAACAAGTGCTTTTAGAGTATCTATCCTCTGCTCCGCAGGCATAGGCTTGGCAAGGCACTCAACCATTCCGCAATAGCCGGTGAACCAAGATGTATCTGCTCGTAAAGTTCCCTTGAACTGCCCTACCGGCAAATCCATAGTGTATTCTGCCTTGATTGAAACTTCCCGCTCGCCTATAAAAAATAAGATCCCAGCACGGCTATGCTCGTTTTTTGCTGTGAGAAAATTCAAATTCAAAACAAGAGAATCCGGGACTTGCAAAATTTTTTTGCTCTCGTTTTCAATAAAAGCGGCTATTTCTGCATTCTCGGCGGTGCTTACGTTTATAGCCGCCACTGCAAGCCCTGCAAAAAGCAATATAACCGCTGCAAAGTTTGTAAATTCAACCCGTATGCGTAACTCTGGAACTCTTTTTGTTAAAAATTCAAGCATATTGGCAAAGGTAGTAATTTGCCTAGGGCTTGCATTCCTAATTTTCTCCTGTTCCACCTCAAAAAAAATACAAGCCGCAAATATTCTAAAAAAATGCAAATTTACATTCCAAAAAGCCCAGATAGATGGCTTTACCGGAGATTCGCTCAAATTCAGCATAATTCTAAACTCATACAACGCAGGCAAAGATTCCTTATTTGTTCAAGATTTAAACGGTTTAATTCATTTAGATTCCCTATTTGAAGTCCCATTTAGCCTGCAACAATCAAAATGGATATCGTCTGGCAATAGCCAGATAAGTTTTTCCGGTGCGGTTCAGCTAGACCTTTTTAAGATTTTGGCATTGCCCAGCGTAAAAAAATTCAAAATACAAGGCAAAGCTTATGTAGCTCTAAAACCCGGGCAAGATGCAGTTGATGTAAGCTTTGACGAAACTCGTGATATTCCATTGGATTTGGTGGAAAAAACGGTAAAAAAATTGATGGGGCTTTGATATGCAAAAGCTATGTATTGCAGTGTTTTTTGCCGCCCTTTCCATGGCAAGAGCGCAGGCGGGCAGCCAAACAAGTATTTGGCACAAGATTGAAGGAACACCAAAATTTTACATGGACTCCGCTTTGAGCGATGTACAGAAACTGCAAAAATACTATGTAGTAGAAGAATGCAACATAAAAAAACTGAATTTCCAAATAAAAATACGTGAAGCAGGCATAGTTTTGGCTTTGAGCAATAAAGATCGTCCCTCTCCTATAAAGATTAACGAAGACGGCGGTCTTTTTCTCTACGAATTTGAATGGCCCATTGCTAATTCCGGCAAGCCCAGACTAGACACCATCACTTATACCCTACTCTCATCAGACCTCACTTATACGGAAAACCATACCCTACTCATAGAAACCCCAGTTCCATTTGATACCGTAGCAGGGCAAAAATGGAATAATGTATTATTCATAAACAGTAATCCGCAAACAAACGGAGGCTATGAATTTATAGACTACAAATGGTTTAAAAATAAAATCGCAATAAGCGAAATGCAATTCTATTCCGCAGGCCCCAGTAGCAAAGATACTTTAGATTCCCAAGCTGCCTACACAGCCACCATGCACACAAAAGATGGTATGAGAGTTTCTACTTGTGAATACAATGCAAAAAGCATAGCTCCGGCAATAGCTAAATCCGAAAATACTCCAGCGGGGGTTTACTTTGTTGAAGAATAAATTTTCAACTCTTATATTAACTGCTATTTTTCCCGCTCTGCTTTTTGCCCAACCTTCTTATGAAATTGATGTGCATTATGGCTTTGGTGCTTCTGAGCTTGCATTTAATAGCGTTCCGGGTTTTGCTGTTTCACTTTACCCTATTAAAAATGTTGGGTTCTCCCTTGGTCTTGAATATTCATGGCGGTGGCGCACAAAAACAAACGAACAGAGCGGAACCAACCCAATTATACTTGATAACTCAGGGGATTCTCTAATTTTTAATTATAAAATAGACAGTTATAAGGAAGAACTTTACGGACAAATTTTGCAAATTCCCATTTTGCTAAAATACAGCAATGATTTGTATTATACCGCTGCAGGTTTAAAAATAGGGATTACTCAAAAAGCTAACGCAAACATAAATTACAGAGGTTTAAAAACCGAGGGTTATTATCCGGAATACGCCTTAACCCTTACCGAGCCGCTTTTTCAAGGTTTTGGCATGCAAAGAGACACTTCTTATAAAACTAAGATATCTTCCAAAAAAACATCGGTAATGCTTGCTTTAGAAGGTGGAATAAAACTGAAATTAAACGATAATTTTGCCTTACTCGCTGGTGTATTCGCAGACTATTCCTTTAACAAGGTTTTTGACAGAGATTTACCGCTTGTAGAAAGGGTAGAAAATTCGGATGGTGCGGCCGTAGTGGTGAACAGCACTTGGAAATCTTGGCGCCCTTGGAGTGTTGGAGCTGTTATAAAATTATCTTTTTCTTATGAACTGGAAAAAAATCCTGAAGAAGAGGAGGAGGAGGAAGATATAATAAAAATAACCAAACAGGAACCGCAGGAGCCTGTAAAAGAAATAATTGACACAAGCCATAGCCTTGTAATAAAACCAGAAACTCCACCACATCCGGTTGCAGTGCTACCTCCGCCGCCGCTACCACCCAGCCCACCTCCAAGAGATACTTTCCCAGTACGGCCGATTCCTGATTTTTTGCTGAACAGAGAGGCAGATTTTGTGTTCAATTACCCGGAAACCCACACAAGCCCAAGCGATTCGGTTCATTTAGCATTAATTTCTCAAATAGCAGATACCCTTAAGGCAAAGCCCAATTCGCAACTCCATTGCGTTGGCTATTCGGAAAAACTGGTTTCCGCAGCAGCAGCATACGAGATAGCTTACCAGAGGTCTTTCCATATTCTCTATACCCTATCTAACTTTTTTGGCATAAACGAAAAGCGCATTTTCATCTATTCAAAAGGTTCAGAAGGTTCCGGTTACCGCCGAACGGAGTGTTTTGTTCGGTGATTTTTGAGCCGCCTGAGAAGTGCCCTCAGTGCAAGGTTCCGGCCTCCAAATTCAGCGAGCAGAAAGCCGGAGATTGCGTATAAAGCTTTTTTCTATATTACACTAGTTTAGAACCCAAAGAGGACACAATGAGCCAAGAAAAATTATTCGCAGAATTCCCGGCTATTTCCACCGAGGATTGGGAAGCTACTATACAAGCAGACCTTAAAGGGGCAGATTACGAAAAAAAGCTTATCTGGAAAACCCTAGAAGGCATTGCTGTTAAACCCTACTACCGCAAAGCAGACACAGACGGCATATCTTGGCTTTTAGATAACCTGCCCGGAGAGTTCCCCTTTGCCCGTGGCACAAAAAAAACGGATAATAACTGGGAAATTAGGGAAAACATTTACGAACAAGATGCAGCCGTTGCAAATGCTACAGCCAAATACGCTTTAGAACGCGGCACAGATGCAGTATGCTTTTTGTACGGAACCCAAGCAAACACAGAAGCCCTCGCTGCCGGCATAGATAAAAGCAAAGTTTATTTTGACTTTATAGAAGATAACTCGGTAGTTAAAACACACGGCTACCACAATGCAGGCGCAAATATAATACAAGAACTCAGCATAGCCCTCTCTGCTGGCTTGGAACGTATAAATGCCCTTACAGAGGCAGGTCAAACCGCAGAACAAGCAGCCACGCAAATAAGCTTTAGCATAAGCGTTGGTTCAAGGTATTTCCTTGAAATTGCAAAAATTCGCGCACTCCGCATTTTATGGGCAAATATTCTAAAATTATACGGGGTAACAGGCACGGCAAAAATACACGCAAGCACATCGCTGTGGAATGCCACAGTATTTGACCCTAATGTGAATATGCTCCGTGCAACAACAGAAGCCATGAGTGCCGCCATAGCAGGCGCAGACTCCATCACCGTTATTCCCTACGATGCAGTATTCAAAAAACCAGATGAATTCAGTTGCCGCATAGCCCGCAATATTCAGTTGCTCTTAAAAAACGAATGCAATTTCCACAAAATAGTTGATCCATCTGCAGGTTCATACTATATAGAAACCCTAACTGAGCAAATAGCCTCCAAATCTTTGGAAGCCTTCAAAAAACTGGAAAGCGAAGGTGGCTTGCTAGCCGCTCTCAAAAGCGGCTCGGTTCAAAAAGCCATTGACGAAAGCTGGAAGCAAAAAGAAAAACTCATAGCACAACGCCGCGAAGTATTTATAGGCACAAACCAGTATCCCAATTTGCAAGAAAAAATGAGCGATAAAATCACAACAACTTTGAACATTCGCCGCGGCCCGGAAGTGTTTGAAAAACTCCGCTTGCAAACAGAGGAATACGCCAAAAAAACAGGAAGCGCTCCAAAGGTATTCCTGTGGACTGCCGGGGATTTGGGAATGCGTCTTGCTCGTGCAACATTTATCAAAAACTTTTTTGGCTGTGCCGGCTATAGCATCATAGACACCAATGGTGTTCCAAATGTGGCGGCAGGCATTGAACTCATAAAAAAGGATGTTCCTCAAGTAGTTGTTCTTTGCTCCAAAGACGAAGAATATCTGGAACTCGCAAAAGAAATTTTCCCTGTTCTTGAAAAGGAATTCCCAAACATTATCCGCATAGTTGCAGGCAACCCCAAAGAAGCAGAAGATTTAAAAGCGGCAGGAGCACAGGACTTTATCCATGTTCTCACAAATGCTATAGATTCCTTAAATTCCTACCAGAAAAAACTAGGCGTAGCTTCTTAAAAAAAGGGGAATTAGATGTTTGAGAGAATAAAAGAATTCTTTACGGCACATTCCCTCAAACTTTTATCCCTGCTGTGCGGATTCATAGTTTGGTTTGGCGTAACTTCAAGAGAAGAAGCCATAACAGAAATGGATTTGCCCATTAGGATTATGAACCTTCAAGACAATATGGCTTTGGCTTACCCACCACCGCCAACCATACCCGTGCAACTGGAAGGGAAGGCATTAAACCTTATTCACTTAAAATTGAACCGCACCGCACGCCTTGAAATTGATTTGAAAGACATGCCAATTGGATATTCCAGAGTGACAAGCGAGCGGATTAACTTTGTTTCTCCAAGCATACCGGATTTAAAAATGCTTGGGTTAAAGCAAACAAATCCCGTAAGCCTTGAAGTTGATTCCAGAATAGAAAAAAAAGTCCCTGTTCAATCTAGAATACAAGTTAATGCTGCGCCCGGATTTACATTTCTTGGCAAGTATGAGATTATGCCGGATTCTGTCCGTATTTCCGGCGCTAGAAGCACCATAGCAAAAATAACGCATATTCCAACAGAGGAAGCCTCCATAACAAACTTAAAATGGAGCAATTCGTTGCCGGTAAAACTGGATTTGTCTTCGCTTTATTCCGTGGTTGATATAGCAGATACATCCGTATTTGTGCAGGTTCAAATAGAACCCCTAGACCACAGAATATTCTCCGGCATTCCCGTGCGTTTAATAGGCAATTTTGATAGAGACCTCTATTCGCTATCCCCTTCAAAAGCAGATGTTGAAGTTTCTGGCGGTAAGGATTTATTGTTAAAAATAGACCCCCAAGACATAAACCTTTACATTGAGTTCTCAAGATTTTCCATTGAAAATACAGACGAGCTTAGCCCAACCGTGCATATTCCCCACTCCGTAGCAGGTTGGCAAGTTATTCCGGATAAATTTGGCCTAGTAGAAAGATGAGTTTATGGCTTGGAATAGAAAGCAGTTGCGACGATACCGCCTGCGCCGTGCTTAGAGAAAACAAAGACTCCATAGAAGTTCTATCTAACTGCCTATATAGCCAAATAGACGAACACAAAGCCTGGGGAGGCATAGTCCCGGAACTAGCATCCCGCGCTCACCTAGAAAAAATTGTCCCTGTTTTAGAACAAGCATTAACAGAAGCAAAAATAAACATAGAAGAAATAAAACAAATAGCCTTCACCTGTAGCCCCGGTTTAATGGGTTCCTTGTTGGTAGGGGCCAATTTTGCCCAAGGCCTAGCGAAAGATTTAAATGTGGAATGCCACGGAATAAACCATTTAGAAGGGCATATATATTCAGTAGGGGCGTTGCCTGCAACGCCCCTACTGAAATCAACGCCCCTACTACAATCAACAATATCCTTAATAGTTTCCGGTGGGCACACGGAATTGGTTTTGGCAAAACCTAATTTTGAATATGTTTCTATTGGCAAAACAAGAGACGATGCTGCAGGCGAGGCTTTTGACAAAAGCGGGAAAATTCTTGGGCTTGGCTACCCTGCGGGTGTGGAAATAAGCAATTTGGCAAAAAGCGGAGATAAAAATTTTCACGAATTTCCAAGGGCACTGAACGAAGCAAATTCTTTTGATTTTTCCTTTAGCGGGTTAAAAACCGCAGTGCTTCGCTATGTCCAAGCAAAGGGCGAGGAATTTGCAAAAGAGCATATTGCAGATATTTGCGCAAGTTTGCAAGAGGCAATAGCGGATATTTTATCATTAAAAGCGGTTAAAGCTGCAGAGAAGCACGGCGTTGAAAATCTTGTTTTGTGCGGTGGCGTTAGTGCAAATTATAGGCTCAGAGAACTCATGGCAAAACGAGCGGAAAAGAGCGGGCTAAATTTTATTTGCCCCCCTCCCCCGCTATGCACAGATAACGGAGCAATGATAGCAGCAGCGGCTATTTTTAGAAAACAAGCAGGAATGCTCACAAAAAACAATGAGGTTAAAGCATGGAACGATTTATGGTAAAACTAGCCCTTGAAAATTTGGAAAAACATTTCCCGGAAAAATTAAAGGGAAAGCGATTAGGAGCGGTTTTGCACCCCGCATCAATAACCGCAAACCTGCACCACACCCTTGCAACGCTAGAAAAGCACAACGGTTCGCTCTTCAAACTTGCTGCTCTTTTTGGCCCGCAGCACGGAATTCTGGGGCACACCCAAGACAATATGATAGAATGGGAAGGCTCCACAGACCCACGCTTAAACATTCCTATTTACAGTTTATACGGCGAGCACAGAGAACCCACGCCAGAAATGCTAAAAAATCTTGATATGCTTTTGGTTGATTTGCAGGATGTAGGTGCAAGGTATTACACCTTTATTTGGACTCTTTATCTTTGCATAAAAGCCGCAGAAAAATGCGGCATCCCTGTTATTGTAATAGACCGCCCAAACCCTATAGGCTGCCATATAACGGAGGGACCGGTTTTGGATTTGGAATACAAAAGCTTTGTGGGTTTGCATTCCATTCAAGTGCGGCACGGAAAAACCATAGGCGAACTCGCTTTGCAATTCAAAGAAGAATGCTTCCCAAGTGCAGAAATTCATGTTTTGGAAATGCAGGGCTATAAAAAAAATATGTGGTTTGACCAAACCGGCTTGCCTTGGATTATGCCCTCCCCTAATATGCCAACCCTAGATACCGCAATAGTTTATCCCGGGCAATGCTTGCTAGAAGCAACAAATATCAGCGAAGCACGCGGCACAACAAAGCCCTTTGAGCTTTTTGGCGCTCCCTGGATTGAAGCCCAAGAAATGTGCGACTATCTAAACAACCTTAAATTGCCGGGCGTTTATTTTAGGGAAAGCCATTTCCAGCCCACATTCCACAAATACTCCGGGCAAATTTGCCACGGAGCGCAAATCCATGTTTTGGAGCGTGAAGAATTTTTACCCTTTGAAACAACAATCCAAATCTTAAAATACCTATTCCACCGCCACAAAAACGACTTTGCATGGAAAGCCCCGCCATACGAATACGAATTCAAAAAACTGCCAATAGACATTTTACTCGGGAACGGAAGTTATAGAGATTTCTATATTTCCCGTAAATGAGGATTTTAATTCTTGCAATAATGGCAGTTTCTGCGTTTGCAGAGGAGTTTTGCGGCATAATTGATATGCCTATAACCTGGACAGAAGAGGGTTCTCCTTATTACATAACCGGGGATATTCAAATTCCGCCTGCATCGCGGCTAACCATAGATTCCGGTGTGGTGGTGTATATTGTGCCGGGCGAAAAATGCGGTGAAACCAAGCAACTTGATTGGTCCGATTCTACGGGCATAAGCATAAAGGCTTATGGTACTTTGGTTATAAAAGGTACGCCAACAAAGCCTGTGCGAATTTTGCCGGTAGAACACGTCCCGGGTAAAATACAATGGGATGGAATAAGATTGCCTTACAGAGATAGAGCAACCATCCACATAGAATATTTGCATATTATGGGTGCAAGCAAAGCGATAAATGCCTCATTCAGCAGGTTTAATATTGGGAACACGCTTTTTGAATCTAACGGCACGGGAATTTGGCTGCAAAACGAAGGCGATGTATCTGTTTTTAATTGTATGTTTACCAAAAATCTGAGTGCAGGCATTTATATAGACAACTCACGCCCTTCAATAATAGCAAACATCTTCTACAAAAATTCAAGTTTTGGAATTTTGTCCGATTCAAGACCCAGCCCACGCATACGCAACAATATATTCTTTGGAAACGCAGATACCGATTGCCGTTATTGCCCCGTTGGAATTTTGGCTTCCAAAAAAGATACCAAAGACAAATTTGAAAACATGAACACAGACCCCATTTTCAAATTCAGCGAAGCAGAAAAAATCATGATAAAAAAAGACCCTAAGCTGCCAACTCCCATCAAAGAAGTAAAAGACCCGGATTTGCAAAATATTTACAAGGAGTCTCAGGCTGCCCCACCTAAACCACAGGCAAGCCCTCTTGATTCCTTGCCATACAGGCTTTCTACATACTCCCCCGCTTTAAATGCCGCACCCAGAACAAATTTCTTTAAAAACGAAAAAGGCGAGCACGATATAGGGCTTTACGGTGGCACCACAGAAAGGCATAACACATCCATAAGTTTTTGATTTATGACTAAATACGAACCTAATTTTTTTGTTGAAGCCTGCGATATTTACGATAAATTGAAAAAAAAACGCAGAAATCCGGCTTTATGCAAAAATGAACCGCTCGGTGCAGGCTTCTTAGCTGCAAATATTTTAAACAATTTTTTGAGCCAGGAACAAAAAGATGTCCTTATTTTGAACGAGAATAAAGCCAAAATTTTACCAAAAAATCTGCAAGAAAAAGCAATAATCGTCACTTTAAAAGAAGAAACTCTTATCTTAAAAATAAATTCATCCGTTTGGCGTGCCGAGGCTATGGCTATAAAAACAAGCATTATAGCCGCATGTAACAAAATTTTAGGGAAAATAGCGGTTAAATCGGTGCGTTTTTCCTAAAAATCATAATCAATGAAAAAAAATGCAAAAAAACGTCAACAGTTGTTTGCAAAATCACTTTTTTTGAACCAACCCCCCCATTTTTTCCGTCTAAGTATATAGAAACATTGGAGGTTTTTATGATAAGGCATTTTTGCTTTTTGTGTGCTGCAGCTTGCAGTATGTGGGCCGTAGTAATCGCGTTGTTTGTGGTGGCCTGCAGTGATTATGGCAACGGAATCAAGGAAGGGGACGATGGAACAGTTAAACTGTTTTTAGGGAAAATTCAGGTTCCCTTGCTAGACAGTATTTCCGTTCTTGTGTCTGCTGAGGATATTGAAAACATATACGTATCCGCGAAATCAATAGGTGAGGATATAAAGATATATGGCATTCCGCTTGGGGAAAACAGAAAATTTGAGGTAAAAGTATATGCAGACAACGGCAAACTAGTTCAAAAAGGCGAGGCAAACGCAGATATAATCGCAAATCAAACGGCTACCATCCCAATATCCTTAACGCCTCTTTACGGCTTTTTAAAGCTGGAAATTCCCATAGGGCTGGCAAATAGTGAGAATATCCACTCAGGAACACTATCTATAGATGGTCTGGAATTTCAAATGCAAATTGAAAACGGCAAGGGAATTTTTAACACCGGTGCTTTGCCTTTAAGCCAAACTCTAACCATAAAAGTGGAACTCAAAGACCCAAGCGGCGCTATTCTATTCTTAGGGGAAAAGGAAATAATGATATCTTCAATTTTGCAAACCGAAACAATGCAGCTAAGATCAAATATGGGTTCTGCAATTCTGGAATTAGAAAGCAGCTCTACAGAGCCCATGCAAATTGTGGCAATCCTTCCCACATCGGGTTCCAGGCCGCCACAAAAATACGGGGAATTATTTTTCACGGAAATTTTTACAGACCCTAAAAATGGAGTCAATTTTGAATATATGGAAATTTACAACGCAACCTTAGACACTCTAAAATTATCATCTTGCCGCATAGCAAGAGGCAGGAATGAAACTTCGGCATCATATAGAATTCTTATGTCTAGTATATCTGCTACACCGGAAACCTTGATTTTGCCACCTATGGAGTACCTCCTTCTAGGACGCGACAGCGTTAGCAATGCAGATTTTAATTATAAAAGTTTTGGACTTACGGATTCCCAGCAAAGTCTTGGATTTTTTTGCGATGACTTGGTTGTAGATTCTCTGTACTATTCAAAAACCGGAGATAACCCCTTCCCTCTGGGGCAAAGAACAGCCATGCAGCTTCCAATATCAAATTATGCAAACCGCACGGATGGAGTATCTTGGTGCCTTGGCTTTAGCCCTAAACAGGATGCTCTGTGCCAATGATTGTTTTTTTTTGCCATTCGCGGTTGCCAAAGTTTATGAAAAAGTATCCGTTTAGCATGGCAGATTTTTCCGGGTCTTGCAGAATTAGCATCGCGGCTCGTAAATATTTTAGCTCAACTAAAATGTGATCGCGGCTCATGCAATTCAAAAAAGGACCCTCGGGATAAAGAGTTGGCCTTGGCTCATCTTCTATCATTTTGTCTAGCCGGGCAATCTCTCCCCGCAATTTTACCTCGTGTTCTTCTAAGAGCCGCATTAAATTGCGTTTGTCTTCTAATCCAAACAAAAAAGCATAGCCTAGCGTTCTTGGGTCATCGTTAAAGCCTATTAAATGCTTCATCACTTCCCTATTGAGAACATCTTTGCCCTTTGCGGTTATGCTATAAACCGTTGCAGGCGGGTACTTTGCCTTTTGGACGGTTTTACCCTCTATACATTTGTGCTTTTCAAGGTAATTCAGGCGATTATACACGGTAGATGTGCTTATCATAGCCCACCGCTCCAATTCCCGCTCCTTTATTTTAGAGATAATGTCGTAACCGCTGGAATTTTCCTCTAATATAAATCCCAGCAAAACCAAGTCATAACGATTCATCGCGCTCATTTTCCAATAATTGTTCAAAAGTCTGCCGCCTTCTTATTTGCGTGAACTCTCCTTTTTCCCAAAGAACTTCTGGTGCAAGCAGGCGAGAATTGTAGTTGCTGCTCATAGCAGAACCATAAGCGCCTGCATCGTGAATTACAAGCAAATCGCCA
Source organism: Fibrobacteria bacterium GUT307 (assembly GCA_001462235.1). Lineage (GTDB taxonomy): Bacteria > Fibrobacterota > Fibrobacteria > Fibrobacterales > Fibrobacteraceae > Fibrimonas. Next base: position 8,263 of record LIUI01000155.1, on the reverse strand, counting down.
ACCTGTGCAAGCGGCAATTTACGGCTTACAACAACGCCGCCTTCTTCTTGGGTAAAAACATCGCCACTTTCGCAAAGCGGGCCTGCGACTATTACATCTACCTCTTCGTTGGTTTCTCTTTTATTTTTGTGAATAATGGAAATATGGTGATAGGCCCCGTAAAAAGCCGGGCGCACCAAATCCGTAAAACCCGCATCTACTAGGTAAAACAAGTTATTTCCCATTTTTTTCACAGCCCGAATTTCTGCAGCTAAAACACAGCTCTCGGCTACTAAATAACGCCCCGGCTCAATTTCCAGTTGAAGATAATTGCCCGCTACCCCGCTGATTTCTTTGCGTGTAGCATCCCAAATACCGTAGTATTTATCCATGCTTATGTGCCAAGGTTCGTCTCTTTTATAAGATATGGGTAAACCGCCGCCAATGCTTATTATTTTTAGTGTTGAAGTGAATTCTTCAATAGAATCAACGGCTCGCTGCATTGCAGAAGCTACCTGTGAAAGGTGTATATAATCTGAACCAGAACCTATGTGCATGTGCAAACATTCAACTTTAAAACCAAATTCCTTTGCTTTTTTAACAGCATATTCCAGCTCACTATGCCAAATTCCGTGCTTTGAGTGTTCACCGCCGGTATTCACCTTATTAGAATGCCCGTGCCCAAACCCCGGATTTATACGGATTGCCAAAGGAACTTTTATACCTGCTTCGCGCAGTTGAAAAAGCATATCCAAACTGCCTATATTGACAGGGATTGAATGCTCCTTTATCAAAGCAAGAGCGTCTCTATCGAAGATATCTGCGGTGTACCTTATTTGGTTTGGTGCAAAACCAGCCCGCAAAGCACGGACAATTTCGCCTGCGCTTACCGCATCTACATCAACTCCCATGTGCCTAACTCTAGAGAGCAGATTTATATTTGGAGCAGCTTTTTGAGCGTAGCGAATAACGCCAAAAAAACGCAAATCCCAAATACGTTTCTCTATAACTCCAATATCATAAAGCCAAAGCGGAGAGCCAAAGCGCTCAACCGCTAGAGCTATTTCATTGTCACCAAAAGAAACATTGTATTCTTGCACTGAAGTTTAGTTTAGGATTTATTGTTAAACTCTCACAATGCTGTTTTCACCGCCATGACCGTCGGAAATGCGCTCTGGATTTCCGTTGTCCACTTGCCAGTATTGCCCGTCAAAAACGAGCTTGTATTGGTGAACGCCAGAAGGCAATTTGAGTTTTGCGCTCCAGTTTCCGTTTTTGCCTTTTTTGAGAGCTTGCGGTTTCCAACCGTTAAAATCACCGGCAACGGCAACAGAACCAGAAGCCGGGGAATAGGCTTTGAACTCCACTTCGGAAGTTTTGCCTTTTTTAGCAGTCTCTTTAACTGTTTTTACCGCTTTTACCGCAGTTTTGGGTGCAGTTTTAGCAACGCTTTTAGCCGGCTTCGTTTCTTTTTTTAATGCCATATAGCCTCCTTTTTAGAAATGCGTACACAAATATAGCAATTTTTTTTCACTTTGGCAAGGTAATATAGGGGAAAATTCACATTTTGACTCATTCCCACTCAATAGTAGCAGGCGGCTTGTGTGTAATATCATAAAATAATGCTCCGGCTCCAGCTTCTTTTAACTTTGGCCACAGAGTATTTTTCAGCAATTCTTGGTCTATTTTTGCAAAATTCGCCGTCATTGCCTCTGCGCTGTTCACGGGGCGCATAAGAACGCAGGGTTTGCCTGCAACTTTAAGCGGCAGCAAAACAACCGGCATTTGCCATATTTTATTGTATAAATTATTTTCAAGCAAAAAATTATTGCAAATATTGTCAAAAATTCTGAGTTGGTCAAAAGCTGCTCTTTCAGAGTGCAATTCCAAAGGTTCCGGGGGTAAATCTGCAACACGCCCAACTAGCCACGCCAAACGGTTGATTTCTGCAAAACGGTTTATAATGGCGGTGCTGTGCTTTTCCAAAATTTGCCACGGAAGTTCGCTTTCTATAAGTAATGGCTGGGCATAAGTCCTTGCATCCCCTTGCACACCTACGCTTTTTATGGGAAGCAATGTCCCTTTTAAGGAATTCGTTTCCAGAGTGTTTTTTAAATCAGGAATTTCGTCAAAAGTTTTGTGAGTAACCTTTCCATCGCTGCATAGCAGGCGAACCCCAAGCCCGGGGCCAGGGAAAGGATGCCGCCAAACAAGTTCTTTAGGAATGCCGAGTTCTTCACCTAAATACCTAACTTCATCTTTGTACAAATCTGCTAGCGGCTCTAACAACAACCCCTTTTCTTGCAAATCCAGAATGCCTTGCACTCGGTTGTGATGGGTTTTAATCACATCTGCATTTTTTGTGCCGCCGCTCTCAATGGTATCTGGGTAAATAGTGCCTTGGGCTATTAGCCATTCTTCTGCATTTAGCGATAGGCGCTGCATTTCCCTATCTTTTATTTTGAGAAAGGTATCACCGATAATTTTTCGTTTTGCTTCCGGTTCTGCAATGCCTTGCAATGCTTTTAAAAAATCTTCGCTTGCATCGCAAACTTGCAAATTGTTCATGCCTTCTTTTTGCAAAAAATCCATCACTTGGCGGCTTTCATTTAGCCTCATCATGCCGTTGTCTATATGCAAACCCAAGACTTTTTCGCTGCCCAAAATTCTATTCAAAAGCACAAATGCCACGGTAGAATCCACACCGCCGCTCACCAGCAAGAACACTTTTTTATTTGCAACTGTTTCGATTATTTTTTCGCTTATCTGCGGCAAGTAGCTTTTGACGTCCCAAGATTTTTTGCATTTACATATATTTATCGCAAAATTTTCCAAAACCTTTTCGCCATATTCGCTATGCGTTACTTCCGGATGAAACTGTATGCCGTAAAATTTTCTCTCAAGATTTTCAACTGCCGCAAATTCGCAATCATTTGTGATTGCTATGATTTTAAAACCATCCGGAAGTTTTGAAACCTGGTCTCCGTGGCTCATCCATGCACGGCTTTTTGAAGGAATATTTTTAAGAAGTAAACTTTCTTTATCTGTGATTTCTAAGTTGGCTATGCCATATTCTTTTATTTTTCCCGGCGATACTTTGCCACCCAAGCATTGCGCTATGAGTTGGTGGCCGTAGCATATTCCCAGCATTGGAATTTTTAAATTCAAAATTTCTTTATTGAATGCAGGCGCATCTTTTCCGTAAACGCTTGTAGGGCCGCCGCTAAAAACAATGCCTTTTACGCCGTTCAGCGTTTCTGCGGGAGAATCTGGCGAAAATATGCGGGTAAATACGCCAATCCTTCTAATTCTATTTGCAATTAAGTGCGCATATTGCCCACCAAAGTCTAAAACAGCAAGGGTATCGGTTTCCATGATGGGGGTAATGTAGAAATATGGGTTTACTAACATTTTTCGCACACGCCGGAAATTCTTATGGCGTATTGTATGTGCTTAAATTTGGCTTTTGCAGCGGCTGAGTTTATGGCCTTATCGAGGTTTTCTATTTGTATTTCGCAAATAGTGCCGCATTTTTCGCAGCTTATATGCTCATGTTGCTTCCTTGCTTTTGGAGCCTCGTAGTGTATATGCCCGTGCCCAAAATCAACGGAATTCAAAATGCCCGCTTCTTTCATGGAAGCAAGAGTTCTGTAAACCGTGGCTCGGCTTATGCTTATTCCATGATTGTGCATTTGTAAAATAAGTTCGTCTGCAGAAAAATGCCACGTAGCAGATATTGCCTCTTTTAAAACAATTTCGCGCGGTTGCGTGTACAGCAAACCCTTGGATTTCAAAAAATCCTTATAAATTTTGATGGCTTTTTCCAAATCCATAAAGAGAAATATAAAAAAATAACGGTTGGAATTTTCTAAATTAAAGTTCAAATGTTAAATTCGGCACCGCCCTGGCTCGTCACTAAGTATCCGCAGTTCGCTAAAATCGCAGTTTGGCTTGGGTTTTTTGTAGCCCTTTACTTACTGCGTTCCTTCTTTTTACTCATATTCCTTACCTTTGTGTTTTCTTTTTTGCAATATAGAGCAGGAGAAAAACTTAAACCCAAAATAAAAAATTATCGCCTTAGAACTTGGTTAATAGGCATGGTGCTTTTGTTAGCCATAAGCGGAAGCATATATTTCTTAGCTACGGAAGTTAAAATCCAAACTCGTTTGTTTTTGAATAATTTTGACAGTTATATAGGAGCAATGGATACCCAAATCAATACCCTTAGGGTGTCTTTCCCTATTGTTGATCAAATGATAGCAGATATTGAGCATTCCAACTTAGCAGAAGGCTACAGCATAAAATCACCAACTCTTTTGATTTTGCATCACGCTTTTGATTTGCCTACCGCAGAACAGAGCGGGAATATCAAAAAAAATCTCGCCAGAGTTTTGCTTTATTCCGGGAAGGTAGCTGGGATTGCCAGCTCCTTTTTGCTGTCCTTGCTTTTTTCCTTTTTAATTACCCTAGACTCCCCTCGCCTGGTTCGCTCTATGAGAAAGCTAGAACAATCGCGAATGTCGTTTATTGTTCAAGAGATAAAACCCGGCATAGTGCAATTTTCAAAAATGCTTGGGAAGGCTTTTGAAGCGCAGTTCTTTATAGCTATTTTGAATACCGTATTAACGGGAATTGGGCTTTGGCTGCTAGGCATTGGAAAATACTCGGCATTTTTGCTTTCTACCGTGTTTTTGTGCAGTTTTGTGCCTATAGCGGGGGTGTTCATGTCTTCTGTGCCTATTTGCATGGTATCTTTGCAAGATCACGGGCTTTTTCAAATGTTTTTGGCAGTAGGCCTAATTTGCATTATACACGCTATTGAGGCATATATACTCAATCCACGCATATATGGTTCTCACTTGCACATGAATCCAGTTGTTGTTCTAGGTATTTTAACGGTATTCGGGAAAATATTTGGGCTATGGGGTTTGATTTTGAGCGTGCCGCTCTGCACTTGGTTCATAAAAGTTGTTTGCTTGCGAGAAAATCAAGAAAAAATGTAAATGCGTCAAAACTTCTTTTCAAGTTCATTATTGTAAACATAGTAAAATTGTCTGAACTCCGATGCCCCCGATGTTGCACCGCTTGCTAAAGCTTCCCAACAATCCCAAATAACTCTGCACCCTTTGCACTTGCTTTTCAAAATTTGGCAAGGGGTCAAAAATACATTCGCAAAAATTACCTGCAATGCGTTTTCCGGGGCCTAAATAAAAAGGCGATATGCGGGCACCTAAAAAATCAAAGCCTTTATATGCTTGCTGCAAGCGGATTTTGCGGGGGTGCAAAGTCAATTTCAGTTTCTTCAATAAAAATTCCCTTATATGCAAGATTGCATTCAGCAAAATTTGCTTGTCGCTGTGGATTAAAACCATGTCGTCAACATACCTGCCGTAGCACTTTATTTTTAAATCCCTTTTTATAAAATGGTCTAAGGGATTCAGATACACATTCGCAAAAACCTGGCTTGTTAGGTTGCCTATAGGGAGGCCACAGTTTGGGGCAGAATACATCAAGGATTTGTCCGGAGGCAAATCATTCCAAGCGGATTTTGGGCTTTTGAAAAGAGAATCTTTCAAAGGGTTGTTGAATACTATTTTACGGATTAAAAACTTGGATAAATCGCAAATCTCATTTTGCAATCCTTTGATTATCAAATCAAACAAGATGCTGCGGTTTATAGCCATGAAAAATCCTTGTATGTCCAAACGCAAAACCCAGGGCGTTGCCCCGCACGATTTCAAAAATTTTTGCACCCTTTTTATGCCAAACAATGTTCCTTTGCCTACCCTGCAACTGTAAGAATCGTAAATAAACTTTCTGTCTAAGGCGGGATAAATCCTGTTGTAGAGAAAATGATGGATTACCCTGTCTCTAAAATCTGCGGCGATAATTTCACGCTTTACAGGCAATTCATTGATAAAGCATATTCCCGGCTTAAGCTCGTAAGTATGGGTTTCAAGCTCTTTGCAAAGAGAAAGCAATTCCACTTCTAAACGGCGTTCAAATTTAAGTTGATTTATTGTATTGCGTTTGTGTTTACGGGCATCTAGGTAGGCTCTGTGCAACTCCAAAAAGATAGGGGAAGCCTGTAGGGGCGTTGCATGCAACGCCCCTACCGCTTCCCCGTTACAGTCCTGCAAACAACGAACAGAGTACAAGTTGTTCTTATTGTTGTTGTTGTAGTTCGCGTTGTCGTTGTTGTAGTTCATGTTCCTGTTGTAGGCGTTGTTGCTATTGTTCTCGCTGGCACTCCACCAGTTGCCGTTGTTGCCAACATTGTTGAAACTGCCATCCGAGTTGCCGTTGCCGCCCGGCAGAGCAGAAACATAAGCGGAAACTTTTTGCTGGCCGGCAAGAGGTTCTAAAAGAAAATCTCACTAGCCATTCTCCTAGCTCGCCGGTTGCCCGGTTGTGAGCGTTCCGCTGGACTGTTTTTGGGTCGCTCCTGCAATCCTGGTGTTGGCATTGCAGAATTCTGCCCGCAGTAAATCTAGTAAATTTTCAATTTGGCTATTCAAAAACCCCCATTGTTTTATGCTTATTTGCTGCAAATCTTTTAATATTCTTATATTTATGCGGAGTTTGTGAACTTTTGCGGCACATTCCATCAGCAGGGGCGTTGCAGGCAACGCTCCTACTACATTATTTGCCATTAAATGCAGGTTTTCCGCTATGTCCATAGCGCAGTCTCTTACCCTTGCTCCAAGTTCATAGCGGAATTCTCTCTGCATTTTTACCGTTGCCCTGTGGATGTGCAGGCATAGGTCGTAGGCGGTTTTATATGCAGGCAAAATGCTGTCTTTGGCGTTCTTTACAGACGGAAAATCCGGTTGTGCCGGCGGCGGTTTCTTTTTGACAATCCCTGCCCACCATTCTTCGTAGCCACTTGTTTGGGGAACGCTGCTGATTATTATGTGGTCTGTGGATTTTTGCTCAAAGCCAAAGCCTTTGTCTGTGGCTATTTTTTGAATTGCCTGCAAAGCAGAAGAAGGGAAGCCAAGCCAAGCGACTTCTTGGGAAACTTTTTGAACAAATCTTTTATGAACCTGGTAGCTTTTTATGTGCACGGCAAACAAAAACGCACTCTTATTCCACGCTTGCCAAAACAAACGATCGCGAACAAGATTTATGCGATTCTCACCGCTATCTTCTATTGAAAGTATGTTTTCTGTTTTCATAAAAAAATCTCCTAAAATTGTCAGAACCCCGATACCCCCGATTTTTAGGATTAACAGGATTTCAAAAAATAGGTTCACCGATGTACATTCATAGAGGCAATGTAGAAAAAACTTTAGATAATTACTCTTTCTGATGCACTATTCACGGAGCAGCAAAACGATATAGCCTTTGTGCTGGACAACAAGGAACTAATAGTCCTTTACAACGGCAACAAGGAAGGGCGGTATTTTTAGGGTGGTGACAAATATAGACATATGAGCCTTTCGATTTTCTATATTCTCTTCTATGCCCAAAAAACTTCCTTACGGTCAATCCAACTTTGCCAACATGATA
>LIUI01000155.1:0-480 GCA_001462235.1 Fibrobacteria bacterium GUT307 | reverse complement strand
TGGTAATCTTTACATTGGCAAAAATCCAACACCGGAGCAAGGCAAATATGCCGTGATGCTATTTAATTTCTCCGGTCTAAACACAGACAGCCGTGATGAATTCAAAAAATCTTTCTCGGATAGAGTGCAAAGTGCAGTTTTGGCATTTTTGAATCGTTATAAAAATTATTTTCCGAATGCAGAAGCCGCCGGGCAAAGATTGAATGAAACGAAACCCGGAATTGGAGCGGTAGATATTGCATATAATTTAGCCACAGATGCAAACATCCCCATCTTTGCAATAGTAGATGAATACGATCATTTTGCCAACAACCTCATAGCAATGGGAGAGAGTTACTCCGGGGAAGTCAAACGAGGCGGCATAGTTCGTGCTTTTTATGAAAACTTGAAAGCCGGCACCAGCTCAATTGTAAAACGCATATTCATAACAGGCATTACCCCGATGATGCTAAACGACTTGACCAGCGGCTTCAACATGGC
>LIUI01000154.1 GCA_001462235.1 Fibrobacteria bacterium GUT307 | reverse complement strand
TAGTAAAGCGTGGCTTTTTCCTCGTTTTTCAAATTTTCCTTTTCTGCCAACGTATTTTTAGCCGCCAATGGCAGCTCGGGCGAAAAATCTGCCGGCATTACCCCAAAAGAGTCCGGGCCGGCGAGGATGGCTTTTTTCCATAATGGCAAAGAATTCATGTTTGCTCCTGTCTATATATACTTAGACGCGTTTCAGAGCAAAAAAGTTCAAAAAAAGTGAATTTTTTTTTATTTTTTTTATTTTTTTTAAAATCCGTCAACAGTTGTTGCAAAATCATGCTTTTTGGAACTTTTTCCCTCCGAAACGCGTCTAATAGATAAATAACCCAAATAGGAGTTTATCTATGGAAACGGAAACGTCTGAACCCCGATGCCCCCGATGAAGAGGATGTTCTCGATTATGCAACATGAAATAGCAAAATAGCGAAATAGCATTAAATGTTGAAATCCCCTAATAAGTATACCTGCAGACTTGGTAAAGCATTTATAGAAGGGCGTTTTTGTGTTTTTGCGGGAAATCCCAAAAATCGGGGGCATCGGGGTTCTGACAATTACGAGGAGTTCATAGCGGATATACGCTTGAACCTTAAAACCATGCCATTGTCGGAAGCTATAAAGTTTTCCATTCGCAGTTTTCTTGGCCGTGGCATTTTTGTAGATTTCTTGACAAAGCATGGTTCGGAGGTTGAAAACATGTTGCTTACAGACTGGAATTTGAAAGATGCTCTTGAAGTTGAGAGGGAAGAAGCTGAGACTAGAGTCCTTGACCTTGTGAAAAAAGGTTACAACTATGAGCAGATTGAAAAAATCCTAAAGAATAAAAAGTCGCAATAAGTTTTCAAAAACCGCCCCGCTCCAGGAGGTGGAGCGGGGCAGAGGAATTAAGATTTTACTATATTACTTATATGGAATTGTCTTTTGAAATAGATAAAATAACAGAATCAATAGAGCTTGCTAAAACCGGTGAGCGATTTGAAACAGTTGTTTTTTCCGTAAAAGAACAAGACTTGAAAACTGTAACTAAAACAAATGGTTGGAAATTTAATTGGAAGCAAGAGCTAGAACAACAACAAAGACGAGTGTATAGACTTGCAACAGAAAAAGAGATTAACTTAATTCAAGGGCTGGTATCGTTGGAAATACGAGAAAAAGATGGATTTATTTTTATGCATTTAATAGAAAATGCACCTTTTAACATTGGGAAAGATAAGCTATACCAAGGGGTTTGTGCTAACCTTATTGCTTATGGATGCAAATTATCTGTGGAATATGGCTTTGAAGGTTATCTGTCTTTTGAGGCAAAAACAGCTTTGATAGAACATTACAAGAAGTCTTTTGGAGCTATACATATAGGAGGGCAGAGAATGATTGTTGATAAAGTGTCCGCTTTTGAGTTAATGGGCAAATATTTCCCAAAAAAGGAGGAAACATGAAAACTAATCGTAACTATTATGCTTTGGATGATATTGGGTTCGTTGGCATCCCTAATAAAAGGCATACAGCAAGATATTTTTCAGAGATTGGAAAAATTGTCGCTAATATAAAAAAAGAACAAAAACGAGTTACGTTGTAATTACGTTTGTAATTCAGTAGCTGTGTTGAAGGATTTTTCTCAAAAACCGCCCCGCTCCAGGAGGTGGAGCGGGGCAGCGGAATTCGGGCTTATGGCGAAGAGGATGATGAAGGAGTTGCTGGGGCGGCTCCTATTTTTACGTAGAATTCGCTTATTCCTGACCCCTCGCCAAATGTGCATTTATAAACTCCGGTGCCAGAAGGAGTGCATGTTGGCGTTGGCTCTGGCGGCGGGTTTCCTTCTGTTCCTGGTTGTTTTGTGGCTCCGTTCAAGTAGAGGAGATTGTAGTATTTACTAAGCTTCTTATCAGCATCTGAAGTAGTAGTAGCTTCAGTATAAACTTCCTGCGTTAAGCGAATAATGCGTGGCATTACTAGAATAGAGCCCTTCACAGTTTCTACATCCTCTGATGGTTCCGGTTCTTTGCTGATATATTTGCTTTCTAGTTCTACTTTTAGGCGGGGGCTTAGGGGGATTAGGTAGGGGTCTTGTTGGGAGTTAGCTGTTTGAGTTGAAGAGGAAGATGGGCAGTTTTCGCCTTCACATGAAGATGAGGAAGATGGAGCTTCATTTTTTTGTAAAATTTCGTTTGCCATCAATTCTTCAATTAAACTTCTATTGCCTTCGGATATAAAATGCGGATTGCCTTGTGCTGTTGGGGAATTCATAACGCTGCAGTTATTCATAAAAACATTGCCAGTAAGCTTTCTTTCGTTTGTGGTGTCGAATTGATATATGTTACCATCGCTGAAAATGAAGTAATTGTAGTATTGACCAGTGCCTGAAAGTTCTATTTTAGAAGGATAACCTTTTGGCAAATAAAGCATAACTTGCACATTTTGAGCCGTCGGTGGAAGCTTCAAAATATGATTCGGGTCGTATGCAGTTATAGTCTCCATATCCAATATGATAATATATTTACCCGATGACAAAGACGATGGATTATCATTAAATGAAACTCTGTCTTTCATATAAATAACCAGCCATTCATCATTGTAAAGTGAGCTAAGTGTAGTCGTTCTATCCCTGCAATCCTGAAGTTCCGCTCCTAAATTTATCCAAGCATTTGGATCTGCCAATTTTAACTTGCATTCCGACCCAGTACATGGATTTGGATCAGTAGTTTTTTTGCAAGCTCCCCATTTATCTTTTCTGTGAACCCAAGTCGGTGGGTTATCCTGCTTGGCTGCTTCGTAAATAGTCATATCAAATTTTATAGGAGTATTTTCGCAACTTCTATCGCCAAGTCCGCCAGCTTCTTCAAGTTTTCCTTTCAGGTCTTTGGCGTTATTTTTAGAGCCGTCCAGCGGATCTGCACCCCAGTTTGTGTAATCAGCACAGGAGGTACTGATACTTGCTACGTTGGAGCGGTCGGAACGCATTTTAATAGTATTGCTGGTATTATCGCGGTAATAATATGGTGGTGCGTCTGGGGAATTTTCTGAAGTCATGTTTGGTACGCAAACAATGCTTGAAGGATTTTGCCCAAAATAAGGAATGGCTTTTCTGGTAACCGATGCGTTATTATCAGCGGGAATTGTACCTGTAAGGTTATTTGCAATATAAACATTACCCATGGCAGCGAGTGAATCAGAATTGTTATCTTGTCTTGTCAAAATAATATTACCATTATCCATAACCAAATTACCGCCCACATGGAAACCCAATTGGCTACCGTCGCTGTGATTCCAATAGAAAAAGTCTCCTTGAATTGTGCTGTTTTCTTCAACTTTTATAGTTCCTGCACTTGCCGTCCCTGAACAACTGTTGCCTGTGACGGTTATAGCTGCATTTGGATTCACCCCGCCTTTAAAAAAAGCATCTTTTTGAATAGTCAAAGCCCCCTTTGGATGAAATATACCCCCTATGTACAAGTAGCCATTTATGTAATCATTATCAAGGCTACCTGTTGAGCAAAAATCAAAATCACCCGTTACGTACATATCACCATAAATATTCATGCCGTGATTTACATAATAATTTCCATCCAGTATCAAATAACCAGGATTGTCGATATCTTTTCCTATTTTAATTTCATTTAAACCCTGCCCGCCTGCATTTTTAATCTCTGCAGTTTGTGTCATAACAACGTTCATTGATTCTATAATGTTTACAGTTCCCATGTTTCCCCAGAAATCGTCGTTAAAATCGGTACTTCCTTTTGGAGATTGAATTTTAACATTGTATAAGCCTTCCACGTTGAAAATAGCTGTCTGTTTAACTTTTGAACCATCTCGTCCTGTTCCAATGCTCATAAATTTTAATAATTTATGGCGATTGCTAATATCTGCTCCTATCAAATAAACATTGAAATTCTGGTTGTTGTCTAAGCTGCCAAGTGCTTTGCTAATCACATTGTTTGCCTGGTTGTTTAAGTGGTAAGGAGCTTGTGCATTATCAAAATGCTCTTTCAAAACACCGCCAACATCTGCTGCATTGTAAGAAAGCCAGGCACGCACAGCGTCTAAGCCAGACTCGCTTGCCTGATAAGCCTCGCTATGTTTTAAACGGGCACCGCTTGCGAAATTCTCGGAACTAAGCCACTTGTAAAGCACAACGCTCGATGTAGTCGCTGCAAGCATAAACATCAAAACTGCTATTAAAGAAATACCTCGTTTCATAAATCCTCCCATTAAATTTATGGTGGTGGAATTGGTGACGGAGTTGATTTTGCTGTAACGCCATTGTTTGGTGTTGGGATAATATAACCGCCTTGGTTAATATTCCGCGTACTGGCAACTTCCCCTCTTTTGTTGACTTCTAAAATTAATCTAAACGCTTTTACATTCTTCTTGTTTTTCAGTTTATTTGCTCCATCCGATTCGGTTGCGTAAACAGGATCATAATTATCAGCGGTAGGATCGTAGATGTCAGCAAAAGTATATGCTTCGTCTTTTTTATGGGACAATTCAAAATCTTGAATTTTTAGCGAACCTTTGTGCGGACCTATGTCTTCAGTGCCGCTGTAAAAAGCAAAGGTAAAGGCAATACACGCCTTTTCTACATCATTAGGAACAGAAAACTCAAAATATTGATTTATGTCATTCGCACCGTTTTCTTGTGGCGGGTAAAACATAAAATCCGTTCCTATTTGGGCATAACCATTATCGGAATCTCTTAAACCAACCGCCATGTGATCCACTCCCGGTTGAAAAAGAGCCATGCTATCGGCAACACTTTGGATTTTTGGCGTTTTGAATGTCACCGCATAAGTTTCGCCTTTTTTGAATTCAAATGCTTCGCACTTTGTATAGTCTCCCGTTACGCCTGGTTGTGCAACAAAAACTTGGTGTTTTTTCTTTTCGGAGGTACTAGCGTTTCTTACAAAGTTGCTTAATGTATTTGTGTTTGGAGTTATGACTGTTTCGCAAATATCTGTACAAGTAGTAATATTATCACCTCGGTTTAAAAGACCAAATGTTGGAGTGCCTGGAGTAGCCGGCACACCGCCAAAGGCAAGGGGATCATCGTTGGGTAAACTTGGCAATAGGACAAAAGTTTGTACATTGGTAGCCATTTCTACCTCTACCTCTTTACATTGCTCTTCATCAAAGGTACCTGTGCATTTGGGATTTTCAAGAGGAGTGCATTTACGAATAAGTACATCGATATTGTTTACTTTTTTTACAAACCATTCTATTTCCATCACAGCCCCGCAAACCCCGTTATCATCGTAATACGCTTTGCGAAAAAGCAAGTGGTCAAAGTTGCCGGGGTTGTTGCGTGTTAATTTATAGGAACTATAATCAGGATTTGGGTTATTGAAAAGGATATGCACATTTGCAACTGTGTCAAAAGTTGTGCTGCTTGAACCTGATATCCCCCATGCTTTTACACCCATTTGGCTCATATCTTCTTTGATAAGCTCGGCAATTTTATTTACCTCTTCTGTTGCCTTTGTCATGTTTTGGGTGCGTACCCTCATCCCTGTAGAATCTGAAAATACACGCCCTGCAACTACAATTATAAAGCCCAAGATAAGCATAAAAACAAGAAGTTCTATCAAAGTAAAAGCCTTTTTCATTTTAATATCCTCGATACGCTTATGCTTTGTTCGGAATTTTTAAATAGCCAACTGATCTTTAAATCAACTTTTTTCGCAGTAATATGCGTTGTATTTGCAAAATTGCTAGTTTCAAGTGAACTGTCTTGAGCAATTACATTTCCCCCTATGGTGTATTCAATTTTACTGGTTGTTCCGTTTTTGTTTTCCCATTCGTAATTCCTTGTTCCTATGATAGTATCTCCTTCAGAAGGTATAGAAGATATGCCAATGCGGCTTAGACTGTCTATAAAATCCTGTGCTACAATTTGGGCGGCGTCTCTTGCACGAATTCTTAGAACAGCCTCGCGGTTGCCTAGCTGCAACCTGTTTAAGCCAACAATCAAAAAGCCGAGCACAACAGTGGCAACAAGAACTTCAAGAAGGCCAAAGCCAGACTTCAGACTTGGGGTGTGGGGTAATCTCATAATTCCTCCCAGTCTGCTGAGTTTCCTCGCTTTATATAAGCCACGAAGAAGTTTTTCTCTTTGGTTTTTACCGCCGCTGCGCAGTAATTTCTTGCTCCGCAAGCAACAAAAGAACCTTCGCTTACTATACCAGAAAGCCCTAGACTAGATTCCGCTGTTACTCCTGAATTGAAATCTCCGGCAACGGGGCCGCCAGTACTTGAGCTGGAAAAGCTATCGCTCAAAGGTTCGCTTTTCGTGTCATTCCCTATTGAATAGATTATATTGTTGCCATCCAACTCAATTTTGACTTCTTTACCCTGCCTTTTGCCTTCGGCAAGGGCGCGTTCGGCGAATGCTCTCATTGTTTGGGCGCTTTCTTTTGCGCGATTTGTGGAAATTAGGTCTATGAGGCTGCTATAAGCCAGGGCAGATAGAATTCCTATTATGATGATTACAACAAGAATTTCTATCAAACTAAACCCACAATTACCCCCACGTACAGAAAAGGAATGACTAACTGCCTGCGCGGCAGTTAGTTACTGTATTAAAAAATACTCCTCATTTAGGTATTTCACCCATTTTTTATGCACCCTGAACATCCCTTCAAAACCTGTGTCGCTTTCCGAAAAAACAAAGTCTGCATAGTGCTTCAAGGTCACATTTATGTTCTTGTGGCCAAGCATCTTTGATACTCTGATAATATCTTGCCCGGCACTCAGAGATTGGCTGGCAAAGGTGTGCCTGAATCTATGGCAATGGACATTTTTTACCCCCGTTTGGTCGGAACATCTTATCAGCAATTTTTGGCTTTTGACATTGAATTTTTGGGTTTGGCTGCCAAAGATGAACCCTCGATTATAAATTTCAAGCATAGTTTTGCTAATAGGTAGTTTTCTAGCTCTGTGTTGGGTTTTTGCATCTATAACCCCGGAAATTTTTTGCGGAAACACAAAAAGAACTTTCTCTTTAATATTCCACCATTCCTTAGTCATAAGAGACACAGCTTTGCTTTCCATGCCGGTCAAAAGCATGAGCAAAATCATATCATGGTAATAGGGATATTTTTTGAGCCATTGCAAAATCCTTTTGCATTCCATGATGGAAAATGGCGTAACAAATCGCGTATTTTCGGTTGTTTCGCTCACATTTATCCCATCAAATGCAAAATTCGGCGATTGCCCGAGAAATCTCTCCGCAAATTTGAGAATAGCTCTGATTCTCAGAAGCTCTTTATTCACAGTAGAGGCAGATCTTTTGCCCCGCCAATTAGCATAGCATCTGGCTTTTTCCCTAGTAAGATCGTCATAATAGATTATTTCTTGCCCAGCGAACCAATTTTTTATGGTGCCGATTTGTCTTTCTACCTGAACCTTCCAGTCTTCTTTCGCTTTAGCTGTTTTAAGAAAATCTGCAAGGTAATCTTCAAAAATGTCACTCCATAATTTTCTGTTATTGCCCAAATCAGAAATTTTAACGAGAAAATCACCTAAAATTAATTTTTTTTCCAAAAAACCTCCCCCTTGATTGCTTTTTTGCCGTAAAATAATATATATTTATCCTAATGGACGTTCCCGTGCACGAAGTTAGCTGTTTGGCAACAGCTAGCCGTTGTTCACATACCCGGAGGCATACAGCTTTTATGATATTTGCCATTAACAAAACTCCTAATTCAGCTCGGAAGACTGCCGCGCAGGCAGTTCAAGCGAATTGCTTGGAGCGGAATTTAGATAATTTTTTGGCAAATAAAAGAGCTTGCACCGGAGGCTTTACTCTCATAGAACTTTTAGTTTACATAGCAATAATGGGGTTTATAATAGTGGTTGCGGGGCGTGTTTTCTCAGATTCCACATCCATGCGCCTCCGTAGCCAGAATATGCTTAACAGCGCAGAAGAAGCGGGGCGCGTTTCTGCACTCTTAAAAGAGGATATTTCGCAGATGGGTGCAAAGAGTTGGGGGAAATCCAGCACAAGCGGTAGCGACTTTGTAGTGGCAGAAGAAGTTTACATTAACCCTGCTGCCACCGGCGGAGATTTCAGTTCATACGAATTGGTGCGCAGTGGCAACTTTGATAAACTTGTTTTTAGAAAAGCTTACTTTGATGCAAATGGAATTTGCGGGGCTGTGATGGAAATAGAGTGGTCTGTAAAATTACCGGACAGTGTGCTTATACGCAAATGCACTACTATTACTATTCAAGGTTCCAAATGCACAGGTGGTATCTTTGATGAAGAACAGCAATGTCCCGAAGAGGTAGAAATGGCTCGCAATGTTGCGACGTTTCAATTCCTTCCGTCAAAACCCGGTGCAGCAGGTAATTCATCAGCATCAGGTGATTTGCCGTTTCCGGCTTCATCCGGTAGTTCCTTTGGTTTGATTCCTGAGAATAGTTCATTTGACCTTGTGGGTGATGTATTTACTCTTAAGGGTTTCACGCAAAATTCCTCTTCCAGCGGTGATATACGCTCAGATTTTTACCTCGCTGAGCCAAGCGGAACGGTCTGCCGTCCTTTTACTTTCAATGCCGGCGAAGAATACGCCATAGATTTTAAATTGCTCCATCAAGTGAATGCTAGCGACCCATGCAGAACCGCTAGCAGTTGCACTCCCAGTACCCCCCTCACCCACAGTGCCAGGTATAACAAAATGGCAATGTTCCAGCCAGGCCGCGACCATTTATCCGTAGGCTTGCGAGACCCGGACAGCAAAAAGCCCATAGCCGGTATTCCGGATTTTCTGTTTTACCCACCGCAAGATAAAAGTGCAGACAGCCTTGCAAGGCATTTTGAGTTCAGCGTTCCGAGCACCACCCCTGCTTGTATTGGCATAACCGCTGCATTTTACAGCCCTGCAGCCGGGGGGCATCTTGATATTAGGAATTTCAGAGTGTCCAGAAAAACAGACAAAGTTTACCACTTTGACCAAAGCGAACTGGATTACAATCCTACAGATGCAGACAAGGCTTCTGTAAAGGCATTTGAGCTAACTCTAGAGATAGACAAAAAAGGCGAAAAAAGTGAAGCAGTCACGGTAATTCCTGTTCCCAACAATGGTGTTTTGGCTGGAGGCTCCTGATATGAGCAGTAAAAAAGGTTTCACTCTATTAGAAGTGCTTGTGGTGATAATTATAATAGGCATCCTGGCTGCCCTTGGCTGGTCCAACCTGAACGACCTAATCCAAACGAACAAGGCAAAAGAGGCAGCAAGAACTATGGTTTCTTTTGCGGAGCGAGCAGTAGCAGAAGGCAAAACACGTAAAGAAGCCGTGGAAATAACAGTAACCGGAAATACTATAAAAGCCGAACCAGCCACAAGCCACGAGTTCAGCCAGTCTTTAGCAGATGGTTTTTTAGCTAACACAGATGATGCTCCTGGTAAATGTGAAGAAAATTTTTACAACAGTGGCATCACATCACAAGTTAAAATAGGTATCTCTGGCATAAACGGTCCCGGTTGTTTTGTTGTATGCAATACAGCCAACTATTGCGGTAGCGCAGTAAAAATACCCCAAAAAAATACATTCACAGCATACATAAAGAAAAAAAACTCCGACGCTTGGGAGGAATTATGAATCGCAAACGTGGTTTTGGTCTAATGGAAGTGCTTGTGGCGGCTCTTGTTTTGGGTCTTTTGATTGTAGGGCTTAACATCATGCAAAAGGGAAATAGGGAGAGCATACTCAGGGTAAGGGCACGTGATGGGGCTAATGTGGTTGCGCAAGAGATAATAGATTCAATCTCCGCTATTGGGTCTGCGAGCGTGATGGAAAACAAAAGAGAATGCCCTGGATATGGTGCATTGCATGATTTATGCAGGGAACGCACTTATAATGATAGTAAAGTTAAGGTGCAGTATTCGGCAGTGGTTAATGTAAAACCTGCAACAACAGACCCGCTTCAAGTTGTGAACGATTCAACGGATTTTATTAGAGCTCAGTCCTCCGCTAGTAGTGGAGATGTAATTACTGTTGAGCATAAATTATCAAAGCAGGTTGATGTCACAATTAAATGGAAATTTAAAGATTCTGACCAGTCGATAGATGTATCGGCTATAATCAGGTGAAAGGAGACTGTATGAAAAATGATTTTAAGTCAGGCGTATCGCTAATCGCAGTTTTGATGTTCATGCTTGCGGCAACCACGGCTAGCATAGTAGTTTTCAAGTGGGTTGCGCAAGAGAATTTTTCAAGCGGCTCAAGGCTTAAAGCAAGCGAGGCATATCAGGCGTCCCAAGCAGGTTTGGAAGCGGTGCAGGGCTGGCTTACCAATAAGGGTGCAGATGCGGGTGCAATGATAAGGGTTTTTGAAGAACAAAAAAAACCTGTTGATTTGACAAGTGTGCTGATGAGTTTCACAGGCAGCAGCAAGCAGCAGCAGTTTGAGGTTTTTCTTACTGGAGTGGATACAAAAAATCCAAATCAGCCATACAAGCTAAAGTTTCTGAGCATTGGCACGGCGCGGGATAATTCAAAGCATAGCCAGGTGGGTATTTTTAGTGTTGAGGGTTTGTACAAAGTAGAAATGCCAACTTCGCCTAGTGGAATGGCACAGAGAGTGCCGCCATTCCATGGCGGTGTAGGCGGTTCAACTCAGGGACTCTGGGAAAGTGCCAATGTTATTGGAGATTTAAATGCAACGTCAGGATTTAGCAGCAAAGGCGATGTTATAGTCACAGGGAATGCAACAATGATATCAGATGCAAATAATGGAATTGGCTGCCCAGAAATAATTCCCGGCGGTTCTACCAGATACAAACCTATAAGCGATCCGCGTCCATCAACTTATGAAGCCGAGGTTCTAAACGATCCTACAAAATACGGCAATTTTTATGTGAAAGGAAATTTTAACTCGCAAACCAGAGGATTTTGTGGGAGTGTTTATGTAGGTGGCAATTTCGAGACGATTAGTGAGATAGTAATATGGGGTGATCTATATGTAGAAGGGGATTTATCCTCAACCAATAAACTTGTGGTCCATGGCAACGTAACCGTCAAAGGTGATTTTAGAGTTGAAAGTAGTGTTACTATTAAAGGTGACTTTGTGATGCCAAATAATACTTCTTTTATAATTAACAACTTAAATGGAGGATATATCGGTGGAAAAGTTTGGATTAATGCTTCCGTGTCTGGAACGAATGCTAGCAACTTAAATTTCTGCTCCAATACTTCTGCCACTACTCCTATTCTTTACATGCGCACTTTAGGTTACCCAGATCCAAATAACAGCAATAAATGCCTTCTAAACGGGAGAGAATTCAATGTTTCTGATTGCAGTAACGGCAGCACTTGTGGAAATACAATACCAGCTGGCACACCTGCAAGTAACGGCTTGAAAGAGGCAAGCCTTCTAAGCTATTTGGGTAACCAGATAACAACAAGCCCTCCTTACAAAATTCCAGATCCAATTGTTTTGGGATTTGAAGGTCAATGGTTGCAAGCTGATATTTGCCCTGCGCTTGCAACGTATGCAGTGGATGAAGTTATTGTAAATGGCGTTACTTTCAAGGATGTTGTTAAAGTTAGCAAAGCGCAAAATAAAGCGAATGAATTTGTACCAAAGCTAAATAGCTGTGCCGCTAACTGGAATAGTGATTGGGTTGTGCTTAGAATAGATTGGGATCAGTTTTACAACCAATTTGAGAATTATGTTCTCGATGGCAATTTTATAATTATCGTAGTCAATAGACCTGGCAACAGTGTAATTGCCTTACCGAGAACAGCACAATCTGCCAATGTTCTTTTATACTTGATGCAAGGCGCAGAGACAATTGAAAGTAAGAAACCCAGTGACGGTTGCCCTAATTCCAGTAGTACTCCTCCGTTGCTATCAACGGATTGCTATAGAAATTATTTTATATACAGTGCAGGAAATATAACAAAAATAGTTGGTGAACTTCACTTGAGCGGTAATCTTTTTATGAAAGATGGAGCAATAGTTGAGACCATGCAAGATCCTAGAATTGAAGCCAACGAAGCACTTTTCGATGCCTTGAGCAATGCTGGAATAATAAAAGACAACGTGGACAAGTGTGCAGGAACCGGCCTTGACGATGGAAGCGGTGGATGCAGCAATAGCAGTAGCAGTGGCGGCAGTAGCAGCAGTAATGAGCCTGTTGACCCCATTTCAAGCACTTCAACAAGCGACCCATCTTACGTCCCAGCCATTCCGCACTTAAAAGTAAAGCTACAAAGCCAATACGCAAACGAAGAAGACCGAGGCAATGATGTACCCGCCGAACCGGCAATACTGATAATGCCAAGGATTGTTTATATGAGCATAGACGAAATAAACGGAGTTGGGATAAGCCCTGTGGACGAACTCTACAAGCGGTTCAATGTGCTTTATCTTAACGGAGCATATAAAGGTAGCAGAGCTAGTGAAAGTGTAATAAAAAATCAACTCACAAGCTGTGTAACGGCTCTCACTGCGATAGGAGCGTCAAGGTGCACTGTGGATTTGAGTAATCCCAATAATTGCACTAGTGCAAGCGGTCTCTGCAGCAATTCATTCTACATAAACATAACCCCTTCTGTAGTTTCGTCTGCCAGCGGTTCAAGCAGTTCTTCTGCAGCGGCATCTTCTTCCAGCGGCGGTGGTTCTTCCAGTGCCAGCAGTTCCTCAAGCGTGGGTGGAGCCAGTTCTTCCAGCGGCGGTAGCATTACTATTACTGCAGGAAGTTTTGAAAATGGAACTTATATAGTAAATAACACCATTACGTGCAAAGGAGCTTGTTTAAACAACAGTAATACTTGTTCAATCGCAGGAGTAGGAGGCAGCTGTGGTAGTTCTCCGGGGTATAATTGTGAAGAAATCATATTTACCGCAGGTACTGAGATAATTATTTCTGGTGGTGGTTTGAAAATACATGATTGTTGGCCGCCATAAACCCGAACTCTTCACTGCCCCGCTCCACCTCCTGAGCGGGGTAATTTTCTCTGAGATTTTTTAAGCCTTCACCGAAGGTTTTTTCTATTTTTAGGGTAGCCACAAATCCGGGAGATAAGAAAATGACAAAATTTCAAAAAGACTTTGAAGAGCATGAGGTAGCCTCTGCGGCGGCGTATATGGAAAGCCGTATGGAAAAACTTTCTGATACGCTGAAATATCCCAACCATGCAAAAGAGGTTTCCGAGGAGGATTTTGGAGCGGCGGCCGATGCCCTGATAGGCCCATTCTCGAAAGCTGTGGAAAGGGCGTATGCAAACTGAAAGGGAGCAGATGCTTGGAAACAGAATGAAAACGCTCGCTAGGGCATGGGCTAAGTTGGCGTTTGCGGGCAGGATAGACAAAGATATTTTCATTTTGAACCATTCCATAGCGACAAAAGTCATTCGCTACTATGCGCAAGACATAGAAGTTTTGAAAACGAGATACGGCATTCCAGACAAGGTGCAGGCCCCGAAGATTGCGGGGCTTATGGCTAATGCTATTACGAAATTCAGGCCAGTGGTTCCTATCAATGGAAGGCAGCAAGATATAGAGAACGTTGATTGCAATGAGCTTCTTGCGATTTACTACGGTATTTGCATTTGTGCTAATTCCGCCGAAAGCAGTTCCGGTCACCAGTTGATGGCAGATCTTGTTTCTAGAGTTGAGTTTTCTGATTGGTTCAAGCGGTTTATTTATTTGCTGAGGGAGAGAAATTACACTTCGGAAGCTCTTGTTATGGTGTTTGAGACTTTGTGCTTTATGGCGTTTCCGGAGAATGTGAATTCGGCAAGCGAAAGGCTGTGATAATTACCGCTGCCAACCCTTCTTGAGCGGGGCAATTTTGTAAATTAGCAGTACTATGGACCTAAAAGAGTCTCTTTCGTTTTTTTTCTTTGGGAATGCCTGCCTTGCATGCGGGAGCAGTTCTCAAAAATTAGACCCCTGGCTTTGCCCCAATTGCAAAGAAGAACTCATAGCTTATGGCGAACACCCCGTGTGGCCCAGCAAAGAAGATGCCATTTGCCTTTTTCAAATGAACTCTCTAACCAGAAAATTAATTCTAGCCATGAAATACAAAGGGATGCAAAAAATAGCATCTTACCTCGTTGCCCATTCATCCGTAGGGCGCAAAGGCGAAGCCCTGCAAATTTTGGAAAGCTGGGGAAAAAATATGTCCTTTATCCCCGTGCCCGTGCATAAAGCCAGAATGCGGGAAAGGGGCTACAACCAAAGCGAACAGATTGCTTTTGAACTCTCTTTGCATTGCGGCGGGAAACTGCAAAAAAATATTCTAAAAAGGCGAATTTACAAACCCTCGCAAACCACGCTTGGCAATAATGCCCGCTCTCTCAATGTTGCAGGAGCTTTTGAAGCAAAAAACGCAGAGCGTTTTAAACTTGTTCCGCAAAACGGGATTGTTGTTGTGGACGATGTCTATACAACAGGTGCTACAACCTCTTCTTGCGCAAGAGCTTTGAAAAGAGCCGGCTTTAAAAACATAAAGGTTTGCGCCCTGCTTTACGAATTCCCCGCCAGTGCGGCGGCAGATATGGCAGCAGATAAAAAGCTGGGATGGAAAACGGAACTCAAATAGGCGGGAAAAATATGTATGCTATGGCTATTGCCGCAATAACTCCGGCTATATCTGCCGCAAGGCAGCAAAAAACCGCGTGCCTGGATTTGCGAACAGCAACCGAACCAAAATAAACCGCCAAAATGTAAAATGTAGTGTCTGTTGTGCCCTGAAATATACAGCTCAAACGGCCTGCAAAACTGTCTGCACCGTATTGCTGCATGGCATCCACCATCATTCCGCGCGCGCCGCTACCAGAAAGAGGTTTCATAATTGCTGTTGGCAAACTCGGCACTACATCTGCCGGAATGCCTAAGAAATTAAAAGCAGTTGTAACCCCGTCCATGATAAAACCCATAGCGCCGCTTGCCCTAAAAGCCGCTACCCCCACCAAAATGGCTATCAAGTAAGGTATCACCATTACGGCAGTTGAAAAACCTTCCTTTGCCCCCTCAACAAAGGCATCAAAAGGCATTACTTTTTTTATAGCGGCCAAAATCAAAAAGAATATAACAATGGCAAATAAAATTATGCCGCCTAAAAATGCGCTGGCAACCCCCATTTCTTGTGCAGATAGCGTGGAAAAATACCAAAGCGAACCGAACACAGCCGCACAAAGACCTGTAAACCAAGATATAAAAACCACATTTTTTATCTCAATTTTTTGGAAAAAAGAGGTTATAAGAATGCCGGCCACAGTGCTGAAAAATGTTGCGAATAAAATAGGCAAAAAAATGTCTGCTGGGTTTGCCGCGCCGAGCTTTGCTCGGTAGGTCATTATGCTAACGGGAATAAGAGTTAAACCGCTTGCGTTCAAAACCAAAAATAAAATTTGGGCATCGCTTGCAATGTCTTTTTGGGGATTTATTTCTTGCAATTCTTTCATGGCTTTTAAGCCAAGGGGGGTGGCGGCGTTGTCTAGCCCCAGCATGTTTGCGCTTATGTTCATGAGCATGCTGCCCATAGCAGGGTGATTTGCAGGGATACTTGGAAAAAGCCTTTTTAGCAAAGGAGAAACTAATTTAGCCAGCATTTGAACTGCCCCTGCCCGCTCTCCTATTTTCATTATTCCAAGCCAAAAAGCCAAAATGCCTGTTAAGCCGATTGATATTTCAAAAGCGGTCTTTGACATATCAAAAACGCTCTGCATTACCGTGTTAAAAATACCGCTATCACCAAGATAAAGCCACTGTGCAAGGCAAGCCGCAAAAGCACCAACAAAAAATAGAAGCCAAATAATGTTTAAGAACACGGAAGGAACGTAGAAATTTTCTACATTACAAAAAAATAGGAGAAAACCAATGTCCGAAATTCTTTCTGTTCTGGGCAAGGCTCGTGCCGAATACAAACCAAAATTGCCGCCATCGCTTCGCAATGGTGCTTTAAAAGTTTCAATTAACTCAGGTGCCGCAACCGAATCGGTTAGGGACCAAGCAAAAATAAAAGAGTTGTTTCCAAATACTTACGGTGCTCCCGTTTTAACATTTGAAGCCTCAGAAGAAAAGCAAATCACCGGCGGCCCGCTCAATGTTGGAGTTGTTCTCTCCGGCGGCCAGGCTCCGGGTGGGCACAATGTGATAGCGGGAATTTTTGACGGAATAAAAGCCGTTATAGGTAGCTCAAATCTTTATGGTTTTCTAGGCGGGCCTGGTGGCTTGGTAGAAGGTAAATACATTGAAATAGACCACGCGCTTATGAGCCAATACCGCAACACAGGTGGCTTTGACATAATCCAAAGCGGCAGAACAAAATTAGAAAGCACCGAACAATTCGACAAATGCATAGAAGTGGTAAAGAAACTTGACTTAAATGCCATTGTGATTATCGGTGGCGATGATTCCAACACAAATGCAGCGGTGCTCGCAGAATACTTTGCCGAAAAAAAGGTTTCTTGTTCCGTTATAGGCTGCCCAAAAACCATAGACGGAGACTTAAAAAACGAATATATAGAAACCTCCTTTGGCTTTGACACCGCCGTTAAAACCTATTCGGAATTGATAGGCAATATTGAGCGCGATGCGAATTCTGCCCGTAAATACTGGCACTTTATCAAACTCATGGGGCGTTCTGCCAGCCATATAGGTTTAGAAGCGGCACTTCAAACCCATCCCAATGTTTGCTTGATTTCCGAAGAAATAAAAGAAAAGAAATGGACATTGGAACAAGTTGTATTTTCCATAGCAGATGCTGTTGTGGGGCGTTATGGCGCCGGCAAAAATTTTGGCGTAGCCCTTATACCGGAAGGTCTGGTTGAATTTATCCCGGAATTTGGAGTTTTAATTTCCGAACTCAATGAGGCTCTTGCCCATAATGAAGCCGAGATTAAAAACGCAGGCAAAGTAGCAGATATGGTAGAGGTAGCCGGCAAACATATTTCCGAAGCCTCCGCGAAACTCTTAAAGAGCCTGCCAGAAGGCATACAGTTGCAACTCATGCTAGACCGCGACCCTCATGGCAATGTTCAGGTTTCCTTGATTGAAACGGAAAAACTGCTAATAGAAATGGTTTCAAAAGAACTCAAAGTTCGTGCCTTTAAGGGTAAATTTGCCGCTCTTAACCACTTTTTTGGCTACGAAGGCCGTTGCGCAGCTCCTTCCAATTTTGATGCCGATTACTGCTACGGCCTTGGATATGCGGCTTCCGTTTTGGTGTTGCATAAAAAAACCGGCTATATGGCTTCTGTTCGCAATTTAACAAAAGGTATTGAAAACTGGGTAGCGGGCGGAGTTCCCACCACAATGATGATGAATATAGAACGCAGGCACGGTGCAGATAAACCGGTTATCCAAAAAGCCCTAGTGGACTTAAACGGCAAGCCTTTTAAATACTTTGCCGAGCATAGAGACGCTTGGGAAAAAGGCGAGGAATACTTGTATCCGGGGCCCATACAGTATTTTGGCCCAAGCGAAGTATGCGATGTAACAAACTATACGCTAATGCTGGAGCATGATGCGTTAAAGTAAATTTTTCTAAATTACCTTCAAAAAGGAGTTGTTATGAACAAGGTTGTCACCTATATTATCCTAGCCGCTGCAGTAATAGTTTCCGGGGCGGTTGCATTTTTTATTGTGCACAAACATAGGCAATTAACTGCAGAGGATTAGTAGCTTTTGACTAAAAATGGTGTTTTAGCCATTGCGGCGCTTGCCTTCCTTGCGTTGCTTTTGCTTGTATTCAGCGAATTTGTTTTTGATAGCTCAAAACTTATGCTGAATAGCGACCAGCTTAACAGCATAGGTGCCCGCTATGTAAGGGCGAGTAATTTTATTTTGCCAGAATGGGATGCTTCCAGGCTTGGCGGCATTCCAACTATGGATGCTTTATTTGCAGATGTTTATCATCCGCTTGCCTTAATCTATTTTATTTTAGACCCGGATAGGGCAACTGGCTTTAAGTTTATATTGACAATTTGGTGTGCATTTATTGCTGCCTATATTTTGGCAAGGTATTTAACAGACAAGTGGCAATGGGCGGCTTTGCTCGGCTTTTTATATGCGTGCAGTCCTCAATATTTCACGTATATCTACGGCGGGCACGATGGCAAAATGATGGTTTTTGCAGCGGCTCCTTTTGCGATGTATGCTTTGATGAGGTTGCTCCGCGAAGGCTCTATAAAGCATGGAATTTATTTTTCGCTTTCTGTTGTTTGGATGGTGCTTTCCCCGCATTTGCAATTAACCTATTTCTTTTTATGGGGTGCCGGGCTTTATACTTTATTTGAACTCTTTTCAAACCCGCTTTCTGCAAAAGTTCGCAGCATTCGTTTAGGGCTTGCTACCTTGGCTTTGGCTATTGGCCTTGCGATTTCCGCTTTTCAAATACTCCCACCATATTTATATACAACAACGGAATCTATTAGGGGAAGCGCAGAAAAAACAACCATTGAGCATTCCGCAAGCTGGAGTTTGCATGGAGAAGAACTTGCCGCCATAATTTTGCCGGGTTTTTTGGGAACGGATGTTGGCAAAGGGCAAGGAACAGAAAATAGTTATTGGGGGCAAAATTCCTTTAAGTTAAATGCAGATGGCGCAGGTACCCTTTTAACATTCTTAGCTCTTTGCGGTTGTTTGTTACCGAGTAACAGAAAGCAAGCGTTATTTTGGTTTTTCGGTTGTGTTATAGCTCTCTCTTATGCTGTTGGTTTGCATTCGTTTTTATTCAGTGCATGGTTTAATTTTATTCCGGGCGTTAAAAATTTCCGTGCACCTAGCATGGCTATTTTCTGGCTTCCCCTTGCCTTTTTATTTTTGGCAGCCCCAGTTCTTAAAAATTTTGAAGAGAACAAAAAAATTATCAAACAAGGTGCAATTTTATACGGCATACTACTAACCGCCATTTTAATTTTCCGTCACGCATGGGAAAGCTTAAACGGCGCTCCCACAGCAATATTCATACTACTATTCGGTGCATATTTTATAAAAGTTCAAAATATAAAATCAATTTTGCATATAGTTCTCTGGTCTGTCCCCTTTGTGATTTTAGCGAGTTTCTTTTTTAATTCTGTTGGCGGAGATTATTTTAAACCTGTGAATTTTGTCAAAGCCGGCGAATTGGCTTCTTTTTCTATTAAATCTTTTATTATATGTGCTGTTGTTTTGGGTGCGGCGTTTTTTGTTTTGGGTAGGGGCGTTGCAGGCAACGCCCTTACTACCCAAAACACCCTGATTTTAATAGCGATTGCCGCTATAGATTTAGCGGTGGTAAATTTTCCCTATATTCAAACGGTTCCAAGAGCGGCTTATTACAATCCCCAAGCAGTTCAGGCAATTAAACAAGACAGCCCAAATGACAATGAGCGTCCGCGTATTTTTGCTTTGACCAGGAATCCAGCAATGAGCGGGAATAACTTGGCATCTTACGGCCTAAGGAATGCTCTTGGTTTTCACGATAACGAAATAGCAACTTACCGTATTTTCAAAGAGCAATTGCAAAACCAGGCAATGCTGGACCTAATGAATGTAGGTTACATAATATACGATAGCGAACGTGGCATTGGAGTAGAAAAAAATCCGGGCGATTTAGGCAGGGCAAAAGTTTATTACAGTTGGGAAAATGAAAATTCCGGCGAAGAAATAATTAAAAAATTAAAAGACAATAATTTTGATTACAAAAACATTTTATTGTTGGAAATCCCCGTTGTTGTAGGGGCGTTGCCTGCAACGCCCTTACAACAATCCACAACGCCCTTACAACAACCCGACGCGGCAAATGTTAAAACCACCGCAGCAAAACCAGATAACATCATTTTTGAAGTGGAAAGTTCTGCCGCCGGAAAATTATTCGTTTCGGAAAATTACCATAAATATTGGAAAGCAATAGTAAACGGAGAAACCACAAACATTAGCAGAGCGTTCAGCACATTCATGGCAGTTGACGTTCCGCAGGGAAAATCCGTTGTGGAACTGCGGTATATATCGGATAGCGTTAGAATTTCGCTATGGATTGGACTGGCAGGCTTGGTATTGCTTTTGGTAACTATTGTTTTAAGGAAAAAGCTAAATGAAAAAAGCATTTTTTGATTTTGCTAGAAAAATAAGAGATAACAACAAATGGCTTAGAAATTCTTTTCTATGGAAAAAACTTATACCATACTGGCTCAAATTCAAGCATAAAGTTTACATGCAACCGCAAAGCCGGCAATTTTTTAAAATCAATGCAGACAAGGTAAATTTTGTGGCAAATCTGCTGGCAGATGAAGAAAGCAAAAAAACATATTTGTCTATGATAGATTTTAGATGCAATGGCAAAAAAAAATTCCCATACCACGGCGAGCAAAATCAATATTTTGTAAATGATTTTTTTAAATATGAAAAAGACGAAGTGCTAGTGGATTGCGGTGCTTTTACTGGAGATACTATTGAGAATTTTTTGAATTTGCCGAATATAGAATACAAAAAAATAATAGCATTTGAACCAGATTTAACTAACTATAAAATACTTTTTCAAAAATTCTCTTCCAATCCCCAAATACATATTCTAAATGCTGGGGCATTTTCTAGCAATGGCCAAATGAATTTTTCCTCAACCGAAGATAGCGTTAGCTGCATACAAGAAAACGGAGAGTTTAGCATAACAACAAAAAGCATAGATAGCGTTTGCGAAAATTCAGGAGATAAAGTCACACTTATAAAAATGGATATAGAAGGAGCTGAATTGGAGGCTCTGAAGGGTGCAGAAAAAGTTATATTAAGAGACAAGCCAAAACTTGCAATTTGCATTTACCACAGCGATCAAGATATGATTTCTATAGCAGAATATATACATTCAATCGTTCCGGAATATAATTTTTATGTAAGGCAGCATAACAAAGATTACTCTACAGAAACTGTTTTGTACGCTCAATTATAAAAAATGACAGAAAAATTTAATATAGTTTACGCAAGCGATGATTCCTTTGCAATGCAAACGGGAGTGAGTTTGCTCAGTTTGCTTAAAAATAACAAAGATTTGAATATTTGCGTTTATATTTTGGCAAATGAAATAAGCGAAAATAACAAAATAAATTTTGAGGAAATAGCAAAAGGCAAAGCAGAACTGCATTTTATAGATGTATCAAAATTTCTGAATGAAAAAATTAAAAATCAAGGTTTGGTAAGTTATGCAAATGCTTTTGCTCCATATTCTAGATTATGCATTGCAGAAGTTTTGCCCGCTGAGGTTTCAAAAGTTCTTTACCTAGACGGCGATACTGTTGTAAACGGCAGTTTGGCGGAACTGGCGCAAATGGATATAAAAGATTATTCCTGTGCAATGGCAAAAGATGTTCGCTCAGAAAAGTATAAGAAAAAAATTAACTTGGAAAATATTTACGAATATTATAATTCCGGCGTTATACTCATAAATCTCGATTTTTGGAGAGAGCATAACACTGGCAATGCAATCTTAAATGACATTTTGAACTTCCCCACTATCTATCCGGACCAAAGTGCATTTTGCAGAGTTTTAAAGGGGACAATAAGAACTTTGCAATTGACCTATAATACAACGCCAATAGTAAGGCTGTATAACAACAAGTCCATATACAGCATAGCATATCGTAGCGAGACTCCTTTTTATTCGGAACAAGAATTGAATGAGGCCAGAGAAAATCCAAAAATTTTGCATTACACAAACTATTATTTGAGTGGCAGGCCGTGGTTTAAAGATTGTTTTGATAGCAAAGGTTCACAAATTTGGTTTTCTTTTTTTTGCGATTCGCCTTGGGCAAACTATGCCATGCACAAAAAGCAGAACAAAGGATATATGTGGATATATGTGAAAATCACAAGAATTCTATTCAAAATTCTACCACAAAGATTATTTGTTGTTTTAATTGTGAATTTTCTTGAAAAAATTTTGAGAACCATACAGTATAAGGTTTCAAAGTTATGGTGAAATTTGCCGTAAAATTATTAGTCAGTATTTCTTTAATTGTTTTAGTGATATGGAAATTTCCAATATCTGAAATTTTTTATAATTTGCAAAATGCTAAAATCGGCTGGTTTTTAGCGACATTCCTGCTGGGTGAGCTTATCATTTTGAATCAAGCATTTCGCTGGCATTATCTTTTAATTGTTCCTAAAGAGCAAAAACCAAAATTTAGCATTTTATTAAAATATACCGCAGTTGGTTATTTTTTTAACATACTGGCTCCTGGCGGTATTGGTGGAGATGCTTACCGTTCCATTGCTCTTGGGCGTGCACACAATGTTATAGCCGGTAGCGTGGCTTCGGTTTTTATAGCTAAGATTTTTGGATTGTTAGCGGTGTGTTTATTGTTTTGGCTTGCCTTGCCGCATTCGGAAAAAATTCCTGAGCAGGCAATTGGATTTATGGCAGCAGCCTCTTTGCTTTTGGTGGTATTTTGCTTATTCATTGTTTTTAATCCGTTCAAAAAAGGAAAATTGGGGGAAATTGCAGGGAAGTTAAGAGAATATAAGGAATATCCATTACGTTTGGCAATAGCAATGTTTGGTTCTCTGTTAATGCAGATTTTAGTTGTATTTATGCAAATTTCATTGTTTTATGCCGTTGGAATAGAATTTTCGCTTGCTTTGGTTTTTGTTATAGTGCCAGCAACTATTTTGATAACGGCCATTCCTATCTCTTTTAACGGAATTGGAGTTAGAGAATGGAGTATGCTTTCTTTAACTGCTTATACAATAAATTCCGAGCAATTGCTCGCATCTCTGTTTTTGGGCTATGCTGTGATTATTTTGCAAGCGGTGCAGGGGTGGGTAATCAGCGTTTTCTACATTAAGTAAATGCCTTCATTAAAAGAGACTATGCTTGCTAATTTGCGGGAAATGCTGGGGCTTCAACGTGCAGCTCATGATTCCATGTTCAAGTTTTCCATAAAAAAAATGTGGCCTATAAATTTAATTGCGCCACAGGTCGATTGGATTCGCATAACAAGGATGATGGCTCATTTGCAGGAAAAATGCAGGGAGCAAAAGGAATTTTTGGCAAAAGAGCGGGCGAATGCGCCGGAGGCAGATTTGCCTTTTTTGAATATATTGCCGGAATATTTTGATTCGCTGGATAAGGTTGCAGAATTGCTTGGGCGTGCGGCATCTTATAGGCAGGATGCTCTTGAGAAAAAAATAAAAATGAGCATTGGGGAATGGAACTCAATTTTAAAATTGTATAACGAAGCAAGCGACACTATGGCTACAATAGGGATTATATTGCACAAGGCGTATTGATGCGGTAGTTTTTTCTATATTCCCCACATGTCCTTTGGAACCATAAAAAAAGCTTTGCCTTGCGTTGGCAAAAGAAACACCCTTTCCATTTGCATGATAGTTAAAAACGAAGAAGCAAATATAGGGCGTGCCATCAAAAGTTTCTTGCCCTTTGCAGACGAAATTGTAGTAAACGACACAGGCTCCACGGATAAAACCATTGAGATTGTTCAGTCCTTTCCAAAGACCGTTTTAATACAGTCCGAATGGATTGGAGATTTTGCCTATTCCCGCAATTTAAGCCTTGAAAAAGCAACTTGCTCCTGGATTATATGGATGGATGCAGATGACTATGTTCCACCGGACCAAGTTAGTGCTTTTAACAAATTAAAGCTCGCGCCTCTGGATCGCATGGTTTCTTTTACAATTTGCAATACAGAAGCCGGCAAACCTACGGGTTTAAGATTCATGCAAGCCAGGATGTTTCCAAATCATCCGGAAATACGCTTTGAGGGGCGCATACACGAGACTATAATAAAATCTGCATTTAATTTGGGGCTTAATCCTGTAAATACCAATATTGCAATCTGGCACATGGGCTACGAGACTCTGGAAATTCGGCAAAAAAAAGCCAGAAGAAATTTAGACTTGCAATTAGCAGACCCGGAACAGGAAAAACGCCTTGAGGGTTTAATTGAATTTGGCGATTCCTACTCCATATTGAACGAACTTGAAAAAGCTGCGGATTATTACAAACGTGCCATGGAATTGCCATGTACATCCATTCAGCTAGAACTCAGAATGAATGCTATGAACAAATTGGGTAGGCATTTGACTGCATTGGGTAAGTGTGAAGAAGCAAAGGAAGTGTACGACAAATGCATGAAGCAATTCCCAAAAAGTGAAGAAGCGTATTATGGGCTTGCTCTACTTTTGATATCTGAAAATAAAAAAGCAGAGAGCATGGTTTTTTATAAGAAATTTTTGAACATGAAAGCGGATATTTCCTCTGGTGGAACAAATTATTTTGCTATGAAAATGGATGCTCTAAAAAATTTGAGCTTGTGGGAATTTGAGCAAGGCAATATGAAATTATCAAAGAATTATGCAGAGCAAATGCTAAAGGAAGATAAAAATAATGAAGAAGCACAATGGTTATTTGAACGTGCAAACTCGGCATTGCTTAACAAAAACGATAAACGCCCCTTGCTTTCCCTTTGCATGATAGTTAAAGACGAGGAACAAAATATAGGGGAATGCCTAAAATCTGCGCAAGGCCTAGCAGACGAAATTATAATTACAGATACCGGCTCTACGGATAAAACCATTGAAATAGCGCAGAGCTACGGGGCAAAAATAGAACATATTGAATGGAACAAAGATTTTTCTGCAGCAAGGAATTATTCCATTTCAAAAGCTACAAGCCGCTGGATAATCTGGCTAGATGCAGATGACAGGCTACCACAAAAAACAGTTGTGGAACTCCGCAAAAAACTGAGCCAAGAAATTCCAAACAAGGTCTTTTCTCTTGTGGTTTGCAACTCTGCAAATGAAGGTAAAACGGGAACAAAATTTTCACAAATAAGGGTATTCCCAAATAACCCTAAAATAAGTTTTGAAGGCAAAATTCACGAACAAATTTTGCCAAGTGTGAGAAAGTTGAAATTGATAGAAGAGAGGTTGCTTCTGGAAGTTTTCCACACAGGTTACGCAGACCCTGCATTGCTAAAAGAAAAGCAGACGCGCAATCTTGCATTGTTCAATGAAGAATATCCGGACCCTATGAAAATGAACCCGAATGCTATGTACCATTATGCGGTTAGCTATGAAATTATAGAAGATTATGAAAATGCCCTAGTATGGTTCAAAAATGCTATGGAAAAGGCAAAAAAAGAGCATTACGATGATTTCTTTGAGATTTTAATTCCGCAAAGCATAGCAGGAATTTTGGAACGTCTAGGGAAAACAGATGAAGCAATGGATTACTTAAACAGTTCCTTAAAAGCAGACCCTTATTATGAACCTTCTATAAGCAAAAAGGCATCGCTTTTAGTTAAACTTGGGCAAAACGAAGAAGCGATTAAATACTATGGATACTTGGCATCCTTTATTCCAAAAATAAGTTTTTTGCCGTCTAACCCGGCACAGGCCCATACAAGCGCTTTGCATTTTTTGGCAGAGCATTGGAACAAAATAGGTGAAACCGCTCTTGCCATAGATATTCTAAAAACACTCAAGAATGTAATGCTTGGAGCTACGCATAATCCCCTTGCCTTGGCAGAGATTTATGTATCTAAAGATAGAGCCATAGAAGCATTGGATAATTTGAAATTCTTAAAAAAAGATTTGGAAGATACCCCGGATTTTATATTCCTTTATGTGCAGGCTTTGGCGTTGAACGGGGATATTCAGGAAGCTATAAAAATAATTTCAAAAGCAAAGGAAAAATTTTCGCAAAATTCAAATATAGCGGAATTGGCAAAAGCTATGGGAGTTCTATGACTTGCAAAATTTTCACTATGCTCCTTTTGACCGTAGCATACGCCCTTGCAAACCAAGCCGATTCCCTGCTCAAATGCTCTGCCAGTTATTTTGGCAAAGATGCGGAATTCAAATTCAATTTTCAAATGTTAACCAGAGTTGCAAGCACAGGCGAAGAAATTCAAAGAAGCGGAACCCTGCTAACCTCAAAAAATAACCGCTTTGCATTGACTATGCCGGATTTGCAAATTTTAAGCGACGGCGTTAATTTGTGGCAATACAACCCCTTGCAAAAACAGGTGCTCATAAAACTCATCTCAGATTTGGAAAATAAATTGCAGCCCAGCGAGGTGCTTTTTCGCTACCTTAACACAAAAGCCATAAGCACAAAAAAAGAATTGTGGAAAAATAAAAGCGTTCATGCCCTGAGCCTTAACCCGGATAAATACAAAGACCAGTTCAAATCTATGGAAGTGTGGCTTTTGCCTTTGGACTGTTCACCCGTTCGCTTGCACACAATAGATAACTTTGGCAACGATACTTGGTATTCCATTGAGAATTTGAGCAAGGGAAAATTTTCCGAAAAAGAATTTAAATTCACCGCACCCTCCGGCACAGACGAAATAGACATGAGGTAAAGAATGCAGGAATTATCTTTGGATTGGCTAAAAAACAATGCTTACCCTGGGAGGGGCATAATAATGGGGCTTGCGCCGGGCGGCGAGCGGGTTCAAATTTATTGGATTATGGGCAGGAGCGAGAACAGCAAAAATCGAATCTTTGTCCAAAACAAAGACGGCTCCGTAAGCACCAAAGCCTTTGACGAAAAAAAACTCACAGACCCAAGCCTAATAATTTACACTCCGCTAAGGGTAGTAAACGAAGCGCACATAATAAGCAACGGCAACCAAACCGATACCATAGCGGAATTTTTGCAAAGCGGCAAAACAGCCGAAGAAGCCCTTAAAACCAGAACGTTCGAACCGGATGCCCCAAACTACACCCCAAGGATATCCGGCATTTTTTACCCCAACGGCTCTTATGCCCTTTCAATCATAAAAGCAAACGGCAAAGAAAACCCAAAGCGGGAATCTCTTTTCATTGAAAAAGAAGCCGGCACAGCCGGCTTTGGCGAAATGCTCACTACTTACGAAGGCGACTTTGACCCATTGCCATCCTTCAAAGGCCTCCCCCGCAGGATGCCCATAAAAAGCACAGCTCAAGAAAATCTCAATTTTTACTGGGATATGCTAAACCCAAAATACAGGGTTTCTATTTTGGTGTCTTTCAATGGTGAAATTATTATGAGGAACGGAAATCTATGAACATGCAGGAATCGGTAGAATATTTGAGCGAGATAGCTAAAAAAAGCGGTGCCGAGCAGTTTGATATTTTGGCAGGCAACTACGATAGCCGGGGTATTTCCGTTTTCAACGGAGCATTGCAAAACACGGAGATTTCAAATTCTTGCGGAATAGGAATTCGCATTTTCAAAAATCAAAAACCCGGCTATGCCTCAACGGAAAAATTTTCAAAAGAGTCTCTGTTGCAAACCCTTGCAGATGCCCTTTCTAATAGCGAATACACAGAACCCATAAACGTGGAGTTGCCAAAGCCAACAGCCATAAGCCAAGTACTGCCAACCTATAACCCGGAACTGGAAAGCGTAGATATAAATTATTTGCTGAACACCTGTCTTAGCATTGAAAAACAAGTCTTGGCAGCAAGCGAGATAAAAAACGTCCCGGATTTGGGCGCAGAAATATCCTCTTCTACAACTATCTTTGCTAACAGCAAGGGTATTTTTTTCAAAGATCAAAGAAATAATTTTGGGATAGGCATAGGTGCTGTTGCAGAGCGAAACGGCATTGTGAAGATGGGCTGGTACAACAAAGGTGGCAGAGATTTTAGCGTTGTTTCCACAGAACAAATATCCGGTGAGGTTATTACCAGAGCAAAGGAACTCTTATCTCCCAGACCCATACAGAGCGGTAAAATACCGGTGATTCTCTCTAAGAGAATTTCTTCAAATATTTTGTCTATATACCTCTCTTCCTTTTTTGCAGAAAATGCGCAAAAGGGTTTATCCAGATTAAAAGGAAGTTTGGGCAAAAAAATTGCAAGCGAAAAATTTTCCCTTCTTAGCGACCCTTTGCAACCGGATTTGCCGGGTTCAACACTCATGGACAGCGAGGGAATTCCAACCGCCGCTTTAAGCGTTGTTGAAAATGGGGAGTTCAAGAGTTTTTTATACAATATGGAATCTGCGTCAAAGGAAAATCGCAAAAGCACAGGGCATGGCACAAGAGGCTTTGCCGGCAAGGCGGTTACTAGCTTTATGAATGCTGTTGTTCCCCCAGGCGAACTCTCTAAAAAAGAGCTTTTGACTGTATTTCCAAAATGCCTGCTCATAAACCATTTAGAAGGAAGTTCTGGCTGCAATGCAGTAAGCGGAGAAATAAGCATAGGGGCGCAGGGCTTTTGGTGTGAAAACGGCACTCCACTCCACGCCGCAGACAACCTTACCATTTCTGCGAATTTCTTTGATTTGCTAAAAAACATAGTTGGAATGGGCGATGAATACAACGATTCCTTTTCCGGCGTAAAAGTCCCAAGCCTAGCTATTAGCGAAATGGCTGTATCTGCGTAATTTTCTATATTACTCCTAGATGAATCCTTCTCCAGATAGCGTAACCGCCTACGAACAATTTGCCGAGTCTTTGAGGCAGGCTGTGTCAAAAAACTATTCAACAGAAGCAATTTTGCTATTTGCAGTAGCAATATCGCTGTTAGTTGTGTTAATAGTGCTTTACGAGATCCACCGCACAAACAAGGCAACGCGGGAATCAATGTACCTAGCTTGGAAAATATTCGACAGCAGGGCAATACACCTAAAATTGGATCAAAACAGCATAGCCCTCTTAAAAGAAATCCTGTACGAAACCAGCTTGCAAGACCCAAGTTCAATAATGAAATCTCCGCACGTATTTGAAACTTCGCTTGAAAATTATTACGAAGTAAAAAAAATGGAGTCAATATCAAGCGAAAAACTTGCAGAAATAAGAGAACTCAGAAAGCGTATGGGCTTTTTGCCTTTATCCAAAGAAATGGCTTTTACCTCAACAAGGCAGTTTGACTTGGGAGAAAGATGCGTGGTGCAAATTCCTGAAAAAAGACCTATAACCCACAAAGGAATGTGCCAGGTGGTAAGCGTAGATGAGCAATGCTGGTCCATAACCCGTCCAGACGGGCCAAAAGTGCCGGCAGGCACTCAAATATACATGAATTTGACCAGAGCCGGCGATGCGGAATACGTTTTCAAGGCCCAAGTGCTAAAAGATTCCGATGGTGAATTTCTTTTAACCCATGTGAATAAACTTGACCGCACCCAGCAAAGGAATTGGGTGCGTATAGAAGTGAACATTCCCGTTGAGGTAACCGAAATATCTGCTACCAATAATATAGGGGATATTTTTGCAGGCAAAATAGTAGATATGTCTGGCGGCGGCTTTGGCATGACTCTTCCAATTAAACTCCCGAGCGGAACCAGATTGCTACTTAGTTTTGAGCTTCCGGGCCAAGGTACAGTAACTAGGCTGCCCGTGAAAGTTGTGAGAGTAGCTGGGTTTACGCATAGCGTAGCTTTTGACGGCGATGTTAATCTAACCCAAGAACATATAATACAATACATCTTTGAGCAGCAAAGGCAAAATTCCCAAACTCGGCAATAAAACGTACAAAGCGTGCAAAAAGAAAGATTTTCTTAACACTTTTAAAAAAAAAATTGTATATTTACTTTGTGCAGCTACACGAACTAATTTCAAGAATACGCGGTGAAAGTAAAACCGTGGGATTGGACATAGGCCATCGCCTGATAAGGATGGCTGTTGTTTCTCATAGGCAAAATTCAGATCCTGCTTTGGTCGCTCTGGAATACGAGGTACTCCCCGATGGGGTTGTAGTGGATAACGAGGTGCGTAATCTCCAAGTTTTAATGGATAAAATTCAGATATTGATTGCTAGAGCCATGCCGGGCGGTGCCGAAGGCGACTTTGTAATGGCGGTAAACTGGACATCCGGAGTTTTGTGCGATAAAATTGTGGCGAAACCCGTTCCCAAAGTTCCCGAACACGAACTCATATTGCAAACAGCCATGGGCAGAAGTCCATTTGACGATGCAGGCAATGTTTTGGACTTCTCCGTTCTAGACCGCAGAGACGATGGCGTAGAGGCGATGATAGTGGCTGCTAAAAAAGAAAGTTTAATGTCTTGGACAAATCTGTTTCATGCTCTGAATATAAAGTTATTTGCAATAGATGTGGATGCTTTTGTCTTGTCCAATGCATATTTTGCCGCAAAAGCCCCACAAACAGACGCAGATTCGCTACCAGACGATGATGACTCTGCTTTGATTTTGAATTTAGGTTTTAGCAAATCTTATGCTGCTCTTTTGCAAGGCGGTCATTTTAACACGGCTCGCTCCATACTTGGTTGTAGCGTTCGAGACTTACAAGAACAGTTGGCTGGTCCATTAAATATTGTTGCAGATAGATGTGGCGAACTACTTATGGGTTTGAGTGCAAAAGAAATTGGCTTAGATGAATCAAAAGTAAAATCTGCGGTGGAATATATTTTTGAAGAAGTAGCCCTAAAAGTGGATAATGCGCTTCGCTATTTCAGTTCATCTGATAATTACAGAAAGCCAGCTAAAATTGTGATTACCGGTGGTGGCTCAAATATAGTGGGCTTGCTCGCTTTCCTTGCAAACAGGCTTTCCATGGAAGCAGTACGCTTAAATCCGTTTAAGTCTGTGGAAATAGACAGCCGCCGCTTTCACGGAAAAGACTGGGATACGGAAGCTGGCATATACACGGTGGCACTTGGTCTTGCCCTGAGGAGATTTTAATGGCATACCGGAACAACATCATAGAAATAAACCTTTTGCCTACCGAATTCAAGCAAAGAAAGTTGAATTTATCGTGGATTTTTGATGCACGTGTTGTGTGGTCAACTTTTGCTCTTATTGCAGTGGCATCTGTTTTATCCCTTATGTATTACCATTCTATTGAAACCACAAACGACTTAAAAAAAGCCGTTGAGCAAACCAAGCAGGCAGTAGAAAAAGAGCGCCCCCTGCTGAATCAAATAAAGGAACTAGAGGAAAATCTTAAAGGCATAGAGTTAAAGAGCAATGCACTACGTTCCATACAGGTTAGCCGCAAACGTTGGGTGATTCTATTTGAGGATTTATCCACAGCCCTGCCGCCCGGAACTTGGATTACTGGAATAACCCAAAGCGGGGATAGAATGGACATGAATTGCTCAACATGGAATTTTCCAGAAGTTGCGCTTTACATGCTTAGGCTAGAACAAAAAGAAAGTGTTACCAATGTTACTCTTACAAGCATAAGTGCTACCAAGGTTAGCAACGAAGACGCTTATGCCTTTTCGCTTAGTATAGGATTTAATTCAAATTTGGGAATGGAAACGGGGGTTCGCTAGGGAGTTTTATGGCTGCTGAAAAATTTGACATAAAAGACAGAAAGAACATATACCTCATAGTTGTGGTTATTCTTTGTGTAGCTTCTTCTTATCTTTTTTACGATATGGTTTGGACGGAGTTCCAGCAGGAACAGGAGAGGCTTATAGAAGAGCAAAAAAAAGCTCAAGCTGAGTTAGATAAAATAAATGCTCAAAGGCCTCGCAAGCCCTTATTGGAAGCCGAGAAACAAAGGGCAGAAATAGAATTTGAAAGGTTAAAGGAAATGTTCCCAGAAGAAGAAAAAGTCCCCTTGCGTTTGCAAGATTTATATTCGGTAGTAAGGGCTTCCGGTGTTAATATTCAGTCTTTTAAACCTACTGGTGCGCAGCCTCAGGAGCATTTTGTAGAAAACAAGTACTCCTTTGTTGTTAATGCAGGTTACCACATGCTGGGTTATTTGTTTGCAGAAATTGCAAACTTTAATTACCCAACAACCATAGATAACCTTAAACTTAACCGCTCTGGTGCAATAAGCCAAGAAGTAAAAAAAGCCGAAGACCATGGTTGGGAACCTGTAACAGTGGGGGTTTCTTTTGATTTAACTACATTTACTTCAAGGAAAAAGTGATTATGAGGAATGGATTATTTATATTGAATACTCTGGTTTTGGCTATGCTTCTAGCCATGCCAGTTAATTCTCAGGATATAAAAGATTTTTCAGTAATGCCGCCGCGTCTTACGAGTATTTCTGTGCAAAAAAATTCCGAATGGGAAGTGCTTTTAATAACTTTGGACGCAAATTTTCCAAAGAATTTTGTTCCTGTTGTAACTGATTCCACCGTAGAGCTATCGGTAGTAAGGGCACCTCAACATTCGGCTATATTCCAAACGGCTAATTGCTCTTTTACAAAGGGCGTAGCATGGTCCGAGGGCAAATTGGTTGTGTATTTGAACAAGGGCAAAAATCCCGCTGTAATGATTATGAAAAATAGGATACTCTTGCAAAGCGAAACAAGCCCGGGCAGGCTGGAAAATTGGCAAGCACGCCCGACTGGTTTAACAAAATCGACTTATTTTTT
This sequence comes from Fibrobacteria bacterium GUT307, assembly GCA_001462235.1. GTDB lineage: Bacteria > Fibrobacterota > Fibrobacteria > Fibrobacterales > Fibrobacteraceae > Fibrimonas. Next base: position 15,737 of record LIUI01000154.1, on the reverse strand, counting down.
ACCTAGTTTTGAGCCTCTGGCTCCCACGCCTGCAGATTTTGCGCAGCGTTTTGGCAAAAGGCGCGATGCAGACAATTCTCTTTCTAAAGCCATACAGGTTAAAAGGCTGGAAGCCTCTTATGTGGTAATAGAAGACATTGCATCTCTTTTTGCTTCTCCTCACGAGGGCAGGCCCTTGGAAGCAATGGAGTTTGGAGACCGCCTTAAGGTTCTCTCAAAGCAGCCCCCGCATTACAAGGTTCGTTATAAAAATAGGGATGGCTATGTGCGCACGCACAGTGTTCTCTTAGAAAGCGAGCTTACAACCGTTTTAAGAGATAAATTGCGCCGCCTTAAAAAAGAAGTTCCTGCTGGAGTAGATAGCGTTGCTATGAAATTTGGCTGGAAAGACACTGATAAAATAATTTATAGCTCTTATGGCTTTAGAGATCCTTTTATAGAAGCTAAGAGTTTTTCCAGTGATGGCATCAATGTAGATAATCTAACTCTTGCTGGCATTATATTCGAAAACGAAAAACCCATGGCTCTTCTTTCCGATAACAAAAGAGTTGGCCGTTCCTATACCCTCTATGAAGGTGATACGGTTAAAAACGGAAAAATACTTAAAATCTCAAAAAACAACGTACTGTTCCTGTTGCAGGAATATGGCGTAAGCCGACGTTACACAATGGCTTTGCCCGACAAATACGGGGGTGAAAAATGAAAATGAAAGTGCTTGTTCTCTTTCTCGCGGTTTCCTCTTTTGCTGCCTTGCAGGGTAGCAGCAAGAGGTACGATATTAACTTTGTAGATGCGGACTTTCAATCCGTTTTCTACTCCATATCCCAGCTTGCGGGCGTGGATATTCTGCTTGCCCCAGATGTTCAGGGAAGGTTATCCATGACGGTCACTCGAAAGACTTGGCCAGAAATGATGGATATAGTGTGCAACCTATACGACCTCACTTGGCTGGTTGAGAACAATTATATAAGCGTTCAAAAAACCCAGTCTTACCAGCAAAAGATAATAAGGGAGTCTGAGAAGCGTGAGCAAAGCGATATGGTTGCGCCGCTAGCAAGGCGCAGTTTTCAGGTAAGGCACGCTTCTGCTAGCGAAATGGCAAAGGTTTTGGAAACCATCAAATCTTCTCGCGGGCGCATTTCTGTAATAGAGCGCAATAATGCCATAATAGTTTACGACACAGAAAGGCGTTTGCAGCAAATGCAAAATACTTTAAGCGAATTGGATATTGAAACTTTGCAAATAGTTATCACGGCAAAACTGGTTGTTGTAGATAGCCGCCTTGCAAACGATTTGGGAGTTGATTGGACAAACACAGCCGGTGGGCCAATAACAGCCGGTGGGCCGAATTCAAGAGTTCAGGGAGGTTTTTTTAATAAGCCAAGTGCAGCTGGCATAGCCAGCCAGGATGGCACCGGAGGTGGAGCCGCTGCTGCCGGCGTTATTCCTACAACCGAATTGAAAATTTCTGCATTTGACCAGAATGTGCAAGCTACGATTGCAAATATTTTAAGCGACTCCCGCTCAGAAATTTTGGCAAGCCCGCAAATTTCAACGCTAGACCATACGGAAGCGAATATTTTTATGGGCGACCAAATTTCCATAAGGGTTATAGACAACAGCGGGCAATCTTCCACGCAATTGGTAGAGAGCGGTATAAAACTAACCGTAACCCCTCACGTTGCAGGCGATAACAGGATTTTGCTTGAACTCCACCCGGAAAACAACAGCTATAGCTACGATGACAAGGGACAGGTGGTTATAAGCAAGCAAGAAGCAAAAACCAAGGTTGTAGTTTCTGACGGAGAAACAGTTGTGATAGGCGGCTTAACCAAGAACGACGAAATAGAAGCAGAAACGGGAATTCCTTTCCTTAAAGATATTCCGGTTTTGGGGTATCTGTTTAAACACACAAGAAAAGAGATAAATAAAAAGGATTTGGTAATATTTGTAACTCCACGTATAATGCGCAATTATCTATCTGATGCTCCGGTAGCTATGGCTTCGGCAAAAAGCAAAAGTGCTCCTGCTCCTGCTGCAAGTAAAGTTGTGGAAGAAGAACCGGAATATGAAGAAGAAGATGAAGATGGCTGGGAATGATATCGGATGTCATTTATTTGATTTTGCCGTTTTTAACGGCTCTTCCTGCTGTTATCGCCTTTATTAAATGGAGAAATGCTTCATTTAAAAATAAACGGTTAGCACTGGAATTTGCTGCTTTTTTTTCATTTTTCTTTTTCATTTCTTTTTTTACACACCAGCACTTGAAGGTATCTGATTCTTATAATCACGCTTTTAAGATAGTAGGTCTTTTCTTTTTGCAGTTTATAATCCAAAAAGACTTGTCTTATTCCATCAATAAAAAAAACAATGTGAGAATTTTGCTTTTGATATTTGTAAATATGATTTTGCAAACTATTGTGTATAAAGTTTTGCATAAATTTTATTTTTACGATATACTGGATTTGTTCACTATGCTGTTTTCCGTTTACATTGCGTTTTGCATAGGCAGAGAATATTATTTTACCGCATATATCCCCAAAATTTCCAGATATTTGCTGATTGCTTCAATAATGCCGTGCCTTTTGTTTGATGCATATTTTTTCAAATTTATTTTTATGTCTTTTGTGTTTTATTTGTGTTTGGAAAAGAGGCAGCACGAGCTTGTTGATTCGCAAAAGGCAATGGAAAATCTTCTTGCAGAGCAAGACAAATTTGAAGGCATGATGGATGAGATTTCCAATTCAATCAAGGATTTTTCCGATAAAAAAGATGCGGCAAAATCTTATTTAAGCAGTCTGTGCCGCTTTTTATCTGCTAGAGGTGCGGCTATTTATGAGTGGGATGGCAATAAAAAATATTTCTCTTGCATAGCTGTTGCAGGCCTTTATTTTCCTTTGGGCATAGGCAGCGAAAAATTATTCACAAGAGCAGACTTGCTGTTAGAAATGGCTTATAAGCAACATATAAAAGACGATAAATCCATCATTTGGAGATGCGGCCATGGCAGCAAAACAGGATTGCTCTTAAATCATTCTTCCGATGATATGGATGTAATATTCGGGAATTTGTCTCAGGAAATTCATTCTATAATATTGATTCCACTTTTGCAGGAATCTGAGCTTTTGGGCGTTCTTGTTTTGGAGAATAAGTCTGGAAGCGATTATTTAACGGAAACGGATTTTAACATAGCCAGGAGTTTTGCCAATTTTGCCGCCATAATTTTGAACACCAGCCGCATAGCTTCGCAAAAGAACGAGAACTTGAGAATGTCCACAGAACTGAGTTCCGGCAATGTGCTTCAAAATTCCCTCTTTTTGCATAGCGTTCCTCAGGTAGCTGGAATAGACGTTTCTTTTCTTATGCTGCCGGCAAAGGAAATAGGCGGGGACTACTATGATTTTTTAGAAAAAGACGATAAACTTGCGGTGGTTATAGGGGATGTGAGCGGAAAGGGCGTATCTGCCGGTATTCTGGTTGCAATTTTGCAAACGTACTTACAAAGTCAATACAAAAAAGAGGAAAATCTAAAAAAGTTAATTGTCAATTTGAATAGATATTTGTCAAATAAAATAAACACAGGAATGTTTGTAACCTTGCTATTTTTTGAATGGGATTCAAAGCAACGCAAATTGCATTATGTGAGTTGCGGGCATGAGCATATTTTGCATTTTGAGGCTAAAAACAAAACCATTAAACGCGTTCGCTCCGGCGGGCTGGCTCTGATGATGGACGCAGACATAGACCCATATATAGAAAACAGCGAGCTTGTTGTAGAAAAAGGGGATTCTGTAATTTTATACACAGATGGCATTACCGAGACCTTCAATCCTGCTAGGGAAATTTTTGGGCTAGACAGGCTTGAGGATTTTTTTAAGAACACCCCCATAAACAAGAGTTCCGTAGAAAAACTACTGCCGCAAGCCTTATCAAACTGGCGCGGAGACGGCATTCAAACCGATGACATCACCTGTATTCTCATGCAGTTTTAGTGCCAAAGAAAATTAAAAGCACAATTCCCAGCACAATTCTGTACCACGCGAATGGAATAAAATTTTTGCTCTGAACAAATTTCAAAAGCCATACCACAGAAAGCCATGCGGAGATTGTTGCAACTGCGTATGCAACAATAGCTTCTACAGAAAATAAATCATAAGTATTCCCCGCTTTAACTTCCTTGAAGAGTTCATAACTACCTGCAGCAAACATGGTTGGAATGCCAACAAGAAAAGCAAATCTAACTGCATCCGGGCGTGTAAAGCCTACTATAAGTGCTCCCATAATAGCCATCCCTGAGCGCGATGCACCGGGGAAAATAGCCGCAGAAAGCTGCCCAAGAGCAACAGCCACAACAACTGCCCAGGTTAAATTTGAATTCAGTGTTCTTTTTTTAGATCTATATTCCACCGCAAAAATGATAAAGGCACCTACTAGCACCGCAATTGTAACCGGTAAAATGCTTTCTGGCAATTTCAATCCGCATTTTTTTGCAATTAAGCCACCTAATCCTGTTATAAAAAAAGCGGCAAATAGTTTTATAATATAATCTTTATTGAGTGCAAGTATATCTTTCCAAAAAACAAGGGTGCAAGCGGCTATTGGCCCCACCTGTATTAAAACGTAGAATGCATCGCTATACCTTTTTTGCAAAAAAACCTCTGCAATAAGCATGTGCCCCGTAGAGGAAATGGGCAAAAATTCCGTTAAGCCCTCCACTAAACCTATAATTATGGCTTCAAACATCAGGGGAATGTAGAAAATTACTTCCTAAGCACCAAAGGCAGGCTGCCATCAGACGGGATAATATTATATACACCAGGGGGAATATGGCGTGTATTCCAAATATACTGATTTTGCTCATTGCGATAAAGGACGGTAATTTGCTTGCCTTGATAGTCGGTTATGGATAGGCTGTCTGCTTTGCATATTGGAGAAGGGGTTATGGTAAACAGGTTTTCGCTCCGGTTTATAAAAAGAGAGGCAGGCCCCCTTTGAGACATTGCAGGCAATGCGGGCAATACCCGTGCAGATGCGAGTGCCAGCATCAATATAAAATCTCCCTGCCCGCCTATTGTGGATTCCTGAATCATAAAATCATCGGAGCTATCGTAGAATACGGCGGCAGCGGTGTTAAATTCTTCAAGAGGAGAGAATTTTGGAAAAGCCTCAAAATATTTTTTCATGTCATCGTGAGTAGCTTTATCGCCCGGGCCTTCGGATAATGCGCCAACCGGAAAAGTGCCGGTTAAACGATAAATTCCGTTGTAAATATTGCGAACGCTATGAGGAAGCTCAGGAGATGCCACCATTGCTACGCCCCAGTTATTGCGTCCAAAGGCGTAATCTAAAATTCCCAAAAAAGGCGCAGTTAATTGTTTAGCATCCTGTAAATCACGCCTGGCACGTAAATGGGCATTAGCCATGCCAATCCAACGGTGCAAAGTACCCCATGTATAATCGTTTGGAGCATTCCACACATTGTCCTGCTCATAGCGGAGCACTTCGGTAAGCATACGATTTTTTGCACCGGCATCGCCCAGTTTTGCCAAAAGGTGGTTGGCAAAAGAATTCCATTCTCCCCAGCTAACCCAATATCCCGCTTCCGGTGCATCTGCTTTTCCTTCGTCAAAATAACTCTGCTGCCCCGTTAAGCGAAAAAGCTCGGCGGCGGCCAAAGCCATATTATCGTTATCGGTTTTATCAAAATAAAAGTCATTGACTTTGTCCCGTTCAAATGCAGAGAGTTGTGTATCTTTTTTTCTGGCTCGTGCATAAATAGCCTTAGCCTTGTTTGCGTAAAGCGTTGCGGCATCTGAATCCAAATTTTGAAATACCTGCCCCCCTAAAGCCAAAGCAGCAGCTGTGCTTCCCATGTGTACGCGTGATAAGGCACACAAAGCGGGTCTTTTGCCATTCAGAGCATCTTGCTCCGGTAAACGCCAACCTTGCTCATGGTCTTTGGCATCGCCTACTTGTATAACAAAGGTATTTTCTTCCGGGAAAGTTTTTGCAAGATAATCCAAACTGTATTTTGCCTCTTCAAGAACATTTGCAAACAAAGACGGATTCTCTTGATAAGCGGTCAATAAATGCCATGCCAGATATGCTTCGTTCAAGGTAAATTTTATATAATCCCCGGCATCATAATGCCCCCCAAGCATATCCAAGGTTCTACGCGGGCTAGCCTCTTGCCAAGCACCGGCCTTCCAATCCCCTTTTACTACATAAACCGCTGCCGCGCTATCCCCAGAATGCCTGCTACGCATGGCACGCAGATGTATAAGTGCTTGTGTGGCAAACTTAGAATATGGGTCTGCCAAAATGCGGATTTGCTCGGTGCGTGCCCCGGCTAATTCCAAAGTGTATGTTGCATTTGTTTTTACCGAACTGAAATCAATTATGTAGTAAAAAGGTTGAGCTACATGATAATTATCGCCACGCTTTGCCACGTCCAGCTTTCCATTCAAAACAACTTTTTCACCGTTTTTCAATTTCCAAGTGTGCCCTGCAATATCGGTATCGGATAGAACCACTGCGGTTTTTACGCGGTCTGGTGTATAACCGGCTTGATTTACTCTGAGCCAAACGGCTGCCTGCGTGTTTAAGGATAGAGCCATAAAAATTACTATCGCCTTGGTTGTCAAATGCTAATCTCCGCAAAAATATTTTAACATTCTTAAATATTCCCTTGCGCTTTCATATTCAACGCTTGAAATAAAATTAAAAAACTGTTCGCAATTGCCTTTGTTTGTTAAACTTATCAAGTATATGTAATCGCCTCTTAGCACCGGCGGAATAACCGCAATAGGATAACCCGCCTGCAATAATGCAAGATTCATAACCAAACGAGCTGTTCTTCCGTTTCCATCTATAAACGGATGTATATTTGCAATACGCTCGTGCAGTTTTGCAGCATAAGTTACAGGGTGTAAAGTTTCTTTCCATTCCGGCATTTTTGAAATAAATTCTCTCATTAAATTCGGAATTTCCCCATGCTTGGGAGGCAAATAATCCGTGCCGGAGATAAAAACTTGTTCATGCCTATACTTACCGGCTTTTTCATCGTTTATTCTATGATAAAACAATCTGTGCAATTCAAGAATATCGCTTTCTGCAATTTGATTATTTTTTGCCAGCTCATTCAAAAAAGAATAGGCATCGCTATGCCCCAAAGCCTCGTTATGTTCCCTAATGCTTTTGCCGCCAATGGTTAAGCCGTTTTCTATAACAACCTTGGTTTCTGATTCCGTAAGCGAGTTGCCTTCTAAGGCATTGCTTGAATATGTAAAGCCTATTCGGTAAAATTGCTTGAGTTCTAAAAGCAGATTTTCTTCAAAAGGACGATAGGAATCTATTTCCTGTTTAAGTTTATCCACTTCGCCTGTTTTGTTCAAATACTTGGCGGGCATAGAGTTAATATAGAATTTTCTAGATTTTGCGTATGGAAGTCATAAGGGAATTTCGCCGAGAGATGGCGAATGCTTTAACTCATGGAATGGGAATACTATTTGGTGTTGCCACCATTCCGCTTCTTTCTGCCATAGGTGCAAAAACAGGCAATATTCCCGGCGTTGTGGGTGCAACTATTTATGCTTTTAGCTTTTTGATGCTTTTCACTTCCAGCACTCTTTACCACAGCACGCAAAATCAGGATGCAAAAAGAATACTTCGCAAATTTGACCATATTTCAATCTACTTTTTAATAGCCGGCTCATATACGCCCTTTTTGCTGATGTATATGCTGGATGCTTTTGGAATAACCTTGCTCTCAATACAATGGTCGCTAGTGCTGCTGGGAACTATTTTCAAAGTATTTTTCACAGGACGTTTCAAAGTTGCAAGCACAATGATATATGTAGCAATGGGTTGGCTCTTGCTTGTGGGCGGGAAACGTTTTTTTGAGGAATTGCCAACGCCATCGCTTATTTTGGTTATGGTTGGCGGCGGTCTTTACACCTTGGGCAGTATTTTTTATTTGAACAAAAAAATCTATCACCACCATGCTATATGGCATCTATTTGTGCTCAGTGCCGCTATTTGCCATTATGTAGCGGTATTAATTTCGGTAATAATATGCAGCAAATAAATTTGGAACAAATCACTCTCAGAGTGCTTGAACAAAAAGGCGATGTTTTGTACAACGAAGCCATTGAACTCGCAAAATACCCGGACAAAGATTTACTTTGCGCTGCTGCAAACAGCATAAGGGAAAAATTTTGCGGCAATGAACTGGACACCTGCTCAATAATAAACGCCCGCTCCGGAATGTGCAGCGAAGATTGCAAATGGTGTGCCCAAAGCGCAAAGCATAACACAGGGATAGAAACCTATCCCATAAAAAACGCAAACGAAGTTTTTGACTGTGCCTTGCAAAACGACATAAAAGGCGTAAAAAGATTTTCAATGGTTACCAGCGGGCGCAGAGTTGAAAAAAAAGAAATGGAAAAATTCTGTGAAATGTACAAACGCATTCAAGAAAAAACGGGGCTAAAACTCTGTGCTTCAATGGGCTTAATAGGCAAGGAAGAAATGCTTATGCTAAAAGAAGCAGGCGTTACCAGGTACGAATGCAACTTGGAAACCGCAAGTTCATTTTTCCCGCAACTTTGCACAACTCACACCAGCAAAGAAAAAAAAGAAACCCTGCGCCTAGCCATAGAATGCGGCATGGAAATATGCTCCGGTGGAATCATAGGCATGGGAGAAAGCATGGAGCAGCGAATTGAACTAGCTTATGAACTCAGGGAACTCGGCGTAAAATCCATCCCCATAAACATTTTGAACCCAATAAAAGGTTCTGCCTTGGAAAACGCCAAACCCCTTTCAGACACAGAAATCCTAACCACAATGGCTATATTCCGCTTTATACTCCCGGATGCCTTTATCCGTTTTGCCGGCGGCAGAATAAATATGAGCGAAAATTTGCAAAAAAAAGCGTTGCAATCGGGCATAAATGCATCCTTGGTAGGCGGCCTTTTAACAACCCCAGGCTCAAATATAAATAAAGACTATGAGATGTTTAAGTCTGTGGGATATAATATAAGCCCTCTTTAAAATTTCTAAATTTCCCCTTTATGGACTCTTTTGACATATTCTTTCCCATATTTGTGCTTGTACTGCTGGCAGTGGCGGTTCCTTTTGGGATGATGTTTGCAAATTGGGTGCTTTCGCCGCAAACTCAGCTTAAAAACAAAACCAAAACAGATGCTTACGAGTGCGGGCTTTCAAATGTTATAGGCAGTGCCTCGGAGAGATTTCCTGTGAAATATTATGTGGTGGCAATGCTTTTTTTGGTTTTTGACTTGGAAGTAGCTTTCTTATACCCGCTAGCAATTGAGTTTACAAATGGCGGCTGGGAAATGTTTGGCTTTTTGATAGTATTCCTATTAATTTTAGAAGTTGGCTATCTTTACATTATTCGCAAAGGTGTTTTGAACTGGTCAACCATATAGAAAAATTACTTAAAATCATAAAGCGTATTGTAGTCGTTCAGCAAAATTTCGTCTTCTTCCGTTTTTAGCGGCGGAGGCTCGTTTTTCTTTTTCTCTGCTTCTTGCCAGTATGCATCGCTTTGTTGTTTTATGGAAATTTCAAATTGCTCAACCCTTTTACGCAGGCTGTTCAAATCACCTAAGTCTGTTGAGAGTTTGCCTCTCAGTTTTTCCAGAGCAGCTTTGCCCCAAGGGGTTTGGGAATGTTCTCTGCTTAATTTTGAATAAATGGTTTTTGCGCTGTCTATGTTGCCAATTTCATCTTCCAAAATACTGGCTTTTGCATACATAGCCCGCACGGCGTTTTGCGTTTCCGGGAACCCAACTATAACAGAATCGTAAAGAGCAATGGTCTTTTGATATGCCAAATCAATTTCTTCAAAATTTTCCAGCGGAATTTTCTGCGTATTTAACCATGCTGTTTCGGCTTTCAAAAGGGCATTGTATGCAAAATCCTCTCTTGTTTTTGCACTTATTTGCAAACCCATGTTCGCCTGTGCCTGTTTTGCATAATCCGTTTGCGGAAAATTCTCAACTATCGCTCTGTAAAGCGGGTAGGCTTTTGAGGTGTCTTGTTTGAATTCATCGTAGATAAAGGCTCTTGTATAAGCGGCTCTGGCTCTCAAGGAGGAATCTTCAAGAGTGGAATCCATTCTTGCAAGCAAGGCTAGCGCGCTGTCTGTTTCTGATAATTTTAGCAAAAATAGTTCTGCAATTTGAAATTCTTGCGGGAAAAACGGCTTTTCTTCTTTTTGCAATGCGGCAACGGTGTCTTTTAAGGCTAATAATTTTGAAAGCGCGGTTTTGCGGCTATAACTCTCTTTACCCCAAGAACTAGAAGGTTTGTTTTGAAAACTCGAATCGTAAAGCAAAATGGCATCGGGGTAATACCTGCCTTTTTGCCTAAAATCTCCAATGCCAAAGAATGCTCTTGCGGCAGTTTCGCTTTTTGGCGAGTTATAAGCCAAGTCCCTCAAAATTCTAATTCCGTTTTCGTTGTTTATGCTTAAAAGAATTTCGCCCTGCCTTATTAAACTCAGGTTTTTCTGGTCCTTGAACACAAGCGAATCTGCAAGGGCTTTATACTCGTTTGCCGCCGCCGTGCCGTTTTTATCGCTTATGGCTAACAAACACTCCGCTGCCGTGCTTTGTGCTTTGTATCGCTCTGGAACCGGCAAAATAGAAAGTTCCTTGTTTAAATAATGTTCTCTGGCTTTTTCGTGGTTTTTTTGCTCGTAATACAAATCTGCAAGCCGCATTCTCGCTTTTGCCCTTGTCCAGGGAGTTCCAAAATCGGTGGCGAGCACTGCTTCTAAAGATGCTATGGCATCGCTAGGCAAACCTTCTTTTTCTTGCAAAAGAGACATGAGTTCCAAGGTTGGCAAATAAAATTCATGCTTTTCGCCTTTCTCTAAAATTCGCTCCGCAGAAAATCTTGCCAAAGCGTATTCCTCAGTCCTGTAAAGGCAATAAACGCGTTGATATTCGGCTTTGGGCATGGAATCGTATTGCGGGAAATATCTTTCAAGTTCATCGTATTTTTCAACCGCTTTTTTGCATTCGCTTTTGTAGCGAAATGCCTCTCCCATCATAAATACGGCTTTTGGAACCTGGCTTTCGTTTTTTGGAAATCTCTCCACCGTGCGTGAACCCTTTTCTATAACCCTATCGTAAAGTCCTTTTTCCTTTCCCATTCTCAAAATAGAATCACCGGGGAGCGAGTCTTGCCTTGCCTGCCTAAGCTCTGCCGCTTGCTCATAAGCCACTTCCATATTCCACGCATGGTTAAAATATGCACAGCAAGTGCAGCCCTGCAAGCTAAAGAAAAACGCAAACATCACCAATAAAATAACTCTCAATTCTCAACTCTCCACTCTCAACTCCATAACTCTCAACTTTTGTGCACTCTTTCCAGTTTGGCTCCAAGCTTTGATAGTTTGCCTTCAAAATTTTCATAGCCTCTGTCTAAATGGTAAATGCGGCTTATCTCCGTTTGCCCTTTGGCTACCAGCCCCGCCAAAACAAGGGCTGCGCTCGCTCGCAAATCGCTTGCCATCACTTGCGCACCCGTTAACTCATTGCCTCCGTTTATTATAGCGGTATCTTCTTTAAGGGAAATTTCTGCGCCAAGCCTTTCCAACTCGGAAACATGTTTGAATCTATCGTTGTAAATGGTATCACGCACTGAAGATGTGCCTTTTACCGTTGCCAGTACCGCCATAAGCTGGGCTTGCATATCTGTAGGGAAGCCGGGATAAGGCAGGGTGGTTATGTGCGTAGGCATAAGCTCTTTATTTTCTGCATCCAGTTCAACCCAGTTTTCGCCAATGGATATTTCACAGCCAATATTTTTGAAAACTTCCAGAAGAGCACCTTGATGTTCCGGAACCATGGCTGTTACTTTTACCTTTCCTCTTGTTATTGCCGCCGCAGCTAAAAAAGTTCCTGCTTCTATTCTGTCTGCTATGGTTTGCCCATTGCCGGGTTTTAATTTTTCAACGCCTTTTACAATCAAGGTTCTTGTTCCAACGCCGCTTATCTCTGCACCCATTTCGATTAGATAGTTTGCGAGAGCGGTAATTTCCGGTTCTATGGAAGAATTTTGCAAAATAGAAGTTCCCTCTGCAAGAGTTGCCGCCATAAGAATATTCGCAGTTGCTCCAACAGAACTTATAGGGAAAGAAAAAGTATTACCCTTGAGCCGTCCGTCGCAAAGAGCTTCAACATATCCATGCGTAACATTTATCTTTGCCCCAAGTGCTTCTAGCCCCTTTAAATGCAAATCAACCGGACGCGGACCCCAAGCGCAACCGCCTGGCAAAGATACTCTGCATTTCCCAAATTTAGCCACCAATGGCCCGAGCACGTAAAAGCTTGCCCGCATGGTTTTCACCAATTCGTAGGGGGCTTCCAAGTGGTTTATATCGCTGGAATCAATGCTCAAATCATTTTCATTTTGCTTTATGCGGCAACCTGTTACCCGCAAAACATCAGACATAGTTTTAGTGTCTTTTAGTTGCGGAACATTGCTTATTTTGGAAACTCCATCTGCAAGCATAGCCGCAGCCATAACAGGCAGCACGGCATTTTTTGCACCGGAAATTTGCACAGAGCCTTTAAGCGGCCCATTGGGAGATATTAAAAAGGAATCCATTTTTATCAAGCCCTGTAATTCGGGGCTTCCTTGGTTATTGTAATATTATGCGGGTGGCTTTCTTTTAAGCCTGCATTGGTTATTTGCACAAAGTTGGCTTTTGCTCTGAGTTCTTCCAAATTTTCTGCGCCTACATATCCAAGCGCTTGGCGAACTCCGCCCATTAATTGATAAACCAATTCTTTTAGCGGACCTTTGTAAGGAACCCTGCCCTCAATGCCTTCCGGAACAAATTTGGAATCATCTTCGTCTTTGACTTCAGATTGGAAATAGCGGTCTTTTGAGCCTTCTTTCATGGCACCTATTGAGCCCATTCCGCGGTAGCTTTTGAAGGTGCGGCCATCTGCCAAAATAACTTCGCCGGGGCTTTCTTCTGTGCCTGCAAAAAGACCGCCCAGCATCACGGCATGAGCACCTGCTGCAAGTGCCTTTGCAATATCGCCGGAATATTTTATTCCTCCGTCTCCTATTATGTTAACACCGTGTTTTGTGGCTTCTTTTGCACATTCCAAGATTGCGGTTAGCTGCGGAACTCCAACCCCGGCTACAACTCTTGTGGTGCATATTGAACCCGGACCAATGCCAATTTTTACAACATCTGCGCCGCACTTTGCCAAATCCCTTACGCCTTCGGCTGTGGCTACATTTCCGCCGACTAGCGTTAAATTTGGATATGCTTTTTTGAGTGTTTTAACCATATTGCGAACATTTATATGGTGCCCGTGGGCTGTATCCACAACCAGCATATCAACGCCGGCATCTACCAATGCCGCTGCACGCTCAAGGGTGTCTGATGCTGTGCCTACTGCGGCACCAACGCATAGCTGCCCATTGGAATCAAGGCAGGCTTCCGGGTTAAACTCTCTTTTCAAAATATCGGTAAGGGTTATTAAGCCTTTTAATTTATTTTTATTGTCCACCAGCAATAGTTTTTCTATGCGGTTTGTGTTTAAGATTTCCTTTGCTTTTAAGAGGGGGATTTTGGGTGAGGCGGTGATTAGTTTTGTTATCATTACCTCTTTTACTTTTACGCTGCGGTCTGTTACTGTGCGTAAGTCCCTGCCTGTGATTATGCCAACCAGTTTGCCTTTGGAGAGCACGGGAAACCCGCTTATTTTTTGTTTTGCAGAAATTTCAAAGGCTTTTGAAACAGGTTCATCTGCATCTAGAGTAATAGGGTCTTGCACAACGCCGGATTCCCATCTTTTAACCTTGCGAACCTCGTCTGCTTGTTTTTCAATGCTCATATTTTTGTGTATAACGGAAATCCCGCCCTGCAAGGCAAGGGAAATAGCAAGCGGGGCATTTGAAACCGTGTCCATAGCTGCGCTTAAAATTGGGATATTGAGCTTTATTTTCCCGAGTTCGGTTTTTAACGAGGTGCGTGAAGGCAAAACCTCCGAAGCTCCCGGGTATAAGAGTACGTCATCAAATGTAAGACCTTGTTTCATAAAGGGAATATAGAAATTAAATTTAAGGCTAATTAAAGAGCCAATCAATCACATTTAATTTACGAATGCCGTTGTAACTATCGCCGGAAAATATATCCATTGTCAACAAATATTTTGCATTGCTATCTCTAATCGCATTTAGCGGAGCAAGCTCCCGCTCCAAAGTTTTGCTATCCATTGTTGTCCATGCAACCTGAAAATAATTCTTGTAGCCATTCTTATCTATTTGAACAAAATCAACTTCTTTTTCATATGCCTTTCCAATATACAACCTGTCTGAACGGCGCAATAGCTCCAAATACACTATGTTCTCCAAATTGTGCCCATAATCCGTATTTTCATTTCCCAGCAAAACTCTTTTGAAACCCAAATCCGCTACATAATATTTTTCGCCTGTGGATAGAATGTTTTTCCCTTTAATATCATAGCGGGGGCATTTGTAGAACAGATAGGACTGTGTAAGAGCCTCTATATAGTTTTCTATTGTATTTTTTGACACGGCTATTTTATTTGCTTTAAGAACATTGGCTATATTGTTGGCAGAAATCTGGCTACCTATTGAGTTCAGCATAAATTTTACAACACGCTCAAAATGATTGTTTTTGTGCCATTTATGCCTGAACATAATATCTTTTTCAATTATGCTTTCAAAAATATCTTTGGTATATTGCGTATGCAAAATCTCCGGCGAGCTTACAATTCCGGGCATTCCTCCAAAATGCAGATATTCGTTGAAAATAACATCTGGCCTGCTTTTATCTTGTTTGGACTCAAGAAATTCCTTGAAAGAAAAGGGCAATATATGAATTTGCACATACCTTCCGGTTAAAAGCGTTGAAAGTTCACTGGAAAGCAGGTAGGCATTTGAGCCCGTGATATACATATCTATATTCGGCTTCAAATGGAGCGAAGAAACAAAACTTTCGAATTTTTGCATTTTTTGAATTTCGTCAAGAAACACGTATATGTCTTTTCCTTCACTTGCCTTGGCGACAATTTGCTCGTGCAAATCCGCAGGGTTTTCCAAAAACTTTCTCAAACTGAAATCTTCGAAGTTGTAGAACAGAATTTGCTCATCTGTGACCCCATTTTCTTTCAGTTTCTCAATAAACAATCTAAAAAGCGTAGATTTCCCGGAACGCCGTATTCCAGTGACAACCTTAATCACATCTTTGCCGGCAAAATTCTCAAGCAAACGGACATAATGTTCTCGTTTTAGCAACTTCATACTATAAATATACATTTTTTTAGACAAAAGTTGAGATTTTTTAGAAGTTTTGTCTAAAAAATAGATTTTTTCGCTACTCTGTGAAATTAAATGGAATTAACTCAGAATTTGGGTGAGCATCAATGCATTCTATGATAAAATTTCTATATTCAAAACAAAAGGAGATTGAAAATGGCAAGAGTTCAAAGCAAAACAAAGCACCCAAAGAGTTTGGGAGTAAAACTTATGACTTTTGACGAAAAATTTGATGTTGCGTACAAGGCTTGTTTATTAAGCAAGGCAGGTGATGAAGAAGGTTATTATCGCCTTATGAAAACGCTCCCCATGCAACCATGGTTGGCGAAAATTATTAAGGATAAAATGGGGGCCGATGTTCTCATACAAAGCGGCTGTAATTTATCGGAAGCGGAGGC
>LIUI01000153.1:273-4584 GCA_001462235.1 Fibrobacteria bacterium GUT307 | reverse complement strand
GGAGGCGGCATTGTAGCCTCCTCTGCCACAACCCGGTCTCAAGGACCGGGTTATTTATTTGCCTATAATGGCTCGTAGTTCATCATAAGTCCAGAAATAAAGTTCTTCAGCAGCCTCAAAATAACAGATACAACAACCTTTATCGGTAGAGTTTTTCAATTCTCCGGCGATTTTTGCTCTAACGCTATCAGCGCTGAAAGGGGTAAACACACGGAGAAAAACAGAATGTTCTGCAGTTATTAGGTGCTTTCTAAGTAATGAACGACCTTGTTTATAACCTCGCCGGAAAGATTTTCCTAGAGTTGCCCTGTTGCCAGAAACCGTCTTTATTTCAACAATAACTCCATCGATAACTGTATCAGCATGCATACTATGCGGTTCTTCGTTTCTTGCGATTTCCTCGCCGTCAAATCTCTCTGGCAAAAAATAAGCAACACTCCCACGCCCGGTTAAAATCCGCACATCGGCAATTTCCCGATAAAGTTTAGCCTGTTCTTTGTGGCTTCTGTAGAGACGGCTTTTAGCAACAAAGATACGCTCCCCATGAGGCATCCATTCCTCATGAGGAAATAATGTTGAGGCCAAATACAGAGACTTTTCGGTGTTCAGTTGCGTTAGTTCAAGGTTGTTAGAAGTCATATATACTACATTCTATCAGAAGAAGAAAACGGAGTGAAGTAGACATGACTTTTAGCACAAGGCATGGTATATTTCAACAGGGAGGAAAAAGCGTGTATTCACAGGATATACTTAATAAGACAGATTACGCCGACATTTTATTCACAGAAACAGAAAAAACAGCGATAAATAATGCGCTTATAATAAGACAATCCCGTGGCGCAGATGTTCACTATATTCAATGCCTTATCCGCAAGAAGGAAATAAAAGTAACCCCGGAAGAATTAGTTCGTCAATTATTTTTATACAGACTGATAAATACTTATCAATATCCCGTGAGTAGAATTCTGGTGGAAGCCACTATCAATTTTGGCCGTGAAGTCAAACGTGCGGATATTGTTGTGTTTGACAAGGACAGACCAAATGTTCAGTATATCATCGTTGAACTGAAAAAACCAAAACTTAAAGACGGCAAGGAACAACTAAAATCTTACTGTAACGCTACTGGATCGCCTATCGGAATTTGGACAAACGGCGAATCTATTTCGTATTATCACCGTAAAGACCCAAATTATTTTGAAGATTTATCGGAAATACCAAGAGCCGACCAAAAACTTTCGGATATTCTGCAAGAACGCTGGACAATAGATGATCTGATTAAAAAAGACAAACTTATTACCGAACGCAAATCGCTTAAAGACCTAATTCTTGAAATGGAAGACGAAGTTTTAGCAAATGCTGGCGTAGATGTGTTTGAAGAACTTTTTAAACTCATTTTCACTAAGCTTTACGATGAGTTGCAGAGCGGGCGAGATAAAAATCGTTATTTGGAATTTCGTAATTATGGCGATACCGAAACAGAATTAAAAAACAAAATCCAAGCTCTCCTCGACAAAGCTAAAGAAAAATGGGAAGGAGTTTTTTCAGATGATGCAAAAATCATGCTCACGCCTTCGCATCTTTCAATTTGTATTTCATCCCTGCAAAATGTAAAGCTGTTTAATTCAAATTTGGAAGTTGTGGATGAAGCGTTTGAATACTTGATAAATAAAAGCAGCAAAGGGGAGAAAGGGCAATATTTTACGCCTCGATATGTTATTGATATGTGCGTAAAAATGCTCAATCCGGCAGAAGATGAAAAAATGATTGACACGGCATCAGGAAGTTGCGGGTTTCCTGTGCATACAATTTTTTATGTGTGGGAAAAAATTATGCGGGAGGAAGGATTGGATAAAAGCCACCTTTTCACACTTGAACAAAAACCTGCCCGCTGTACCGATTATGTGAATAACAATGTTTTCGCTATTGATTTTGACGAGCGAGCAGTACGTGTCGGACGAACGTTGAATTTGATCGCCGGCGATGGACAAACTAACGTTTTGCACTTGAATACACTTGATTACGAGCGATGGGATGAGAAACTTGACGATAAAGATTGGATTGATACCTACAACGACGGATGGAAAAAATTAAAGAAATTGCGCATAGATAAAAACAGCAACCGTGAATTCAAGTTTGATATTTTAATGGCAAACCCGCCATTTGCAGGCGATATAAAGGAAACGCGTATTTTGGCAAAATATGATTTTGGAAAGTCTGTTGGTTTTGAAAAAATAAAAAGCGCTGATGTGAAAAAATACAAAAACATTGTAGATGAAAGCAAAATTTCAAATACAGCAACATTCCTGCGCGTTAATGGCGAATCATTGATACGGGCATCTGACGGCACATATCGCCTAATTAAGCAAAAAGCGCAAAACACCGTTGGGCGTGATATTCTTTTTATTGAGCGTAACCTTGATTTCTTAAGACCCGGTGGACGAATGGCAATCGTACTGCCGCAGGGAAGATTTAATAATTCATCTGATAAATATATTCGTGAATATATTGCCGACCGCTGCCGTATACTTGCTGTTGTAGGACTGCATGGCAATGTATTTAAACCGCATACCGGAACAAAAACAAGTGTGCTGTTTGTTCAAAAATGGGACGAAAAGCTTTGCCCAAAAAAAGACGATTACCCGATATTTTTTGCCACTATGCAAGAACCGAGCAAAGACAATTCTGGTGATAAAATATATATACGGGTGAAAAATGAACCACCACCTAATTCAGCTAATAAGAAAGAAAGCGGTGTTGCGGAAGTACGTGATCACTACGAGACTACCCCGAAAGATGTGAATGAATATTACTTGGATACTCATGGACATCTGATAGTAAAACACGACCTTTATAACCACGATGGACTGACAAAAGACGGCATAGCCGAGGCGTTTATAGAATTTGCCAAAAAAGAGAAACTAAGTTTTTTCTGAGTAGCCCTTTCAATAAGCGGAAATATAATCGCTTGTTGGAAGGGCTGGAAATAAGCGAGGTAAGGTTATCAGAACTTGAGTATAGTGGAAGAATTGATGCAGAATATTATAAACCATCTTTTTTGATGTATGAATCATTAATCAAAAGGAGAGGAGGCGTTTTTCTCTCAGAAATTTCAAGATTCCTAATAGGGCCTTTTGGTTCCGCATTTACTGTGGATAATTATACAGAGGAAAAATACTACCGTTATATCAGAGGAAAAGATGTGAAACCAATGAAAATAATGGATGATGATAATGTATATATACCACAAAAAGATTTTACTCGTTTATCAAAGTATGCATTAAAAGAGAATGATATTTTAGTATCTGTTGTTGGGACTATTGGGAATGCGGCAATAGTAACAAAAAAAGATTTGCCATCGATTTTCAGTTGTAAAAGTACCGTGGTAAGACCTTATTCTATTAATCCAAAATATCTTGTTGTTTATTTGAATACTAAATATGGCAAAGAATTATTATCGAGAAAAGAAAGAGGAGCAATTCAAAAAGGCCTGAATTTGGATGATTTGAAGAATTTGGATATATTTATTCCTGATGAATTATTTCAAAAATCTATTGAAAAGAAATATGTAAATTCTTTGCAAAAACGTGAACAATCCCAATCTCTTTTTCATCAAGCAGAAGCATTGCTATTGGAAACTATAGGTTTGAAAGATTTTAAGCCCAGCGAAAAGGGGACGAATATAAAAACTTTCAAGAAATCGTTTTTGACAACGGGACGATTGGATGCTGAATATTATCAACCGAAATACGAGGAAATCATTGCAAAGATAAAAAAGCAGCCTTATGATGAGTTGGACAAATTGGTGAGTATAAAAAAATCTATTGAGCCAGGCTCAGATGTTTATTCTGATGAAGGATTACCCTTTATTCGTGTTTCTGATTACGACAAATTCGGAATTTACAGGCCTGAAAAATGTTTATCAGATAGTTTTTGCAGGGAAAATGCCGCATTCCTGCAATCTTTATACCCGACAAAAGGAACGATTTTATTTTCCAAAGACGGAAGCGTAGGTATAGCTTATATGATGCAAGAAAATATGCAGGCGGTAACTTCCGGCGCCATTCTACATTTAAAGGTCAAGAACAATGCAAAAATATTGCCGGAATATCTTACATTGACATTAAACTCAACAATAGTAAAATTGCAAGCCAAACGAGACGTAGGTGGTTCAATTATATTGCATTGGCGGATAACTGAAATTGAAAAGGTTGTAATTCCGGTTGTCTCAATGAAAATCCAGCAGCAAATAGCAGCTTTAATTAGCAAAAGTTTTATCATCCGCAGAGAAAGCGAAAGATTGTTGGAAGAAGC
>LIUI01000153.1:0-155 GCA_001462235.1 Fibrobacteria bacterium GUT307 | reverse complement strand
CGAAAGATTGTTGGAAGAAGCTAAAGAAATGGTAGAAAGGGAGATAGAAAAATGAAGGCTATTTTTACCCAATGTCTTTTATGGTATGCGGGAGAAAGTGAATTGGGGTTATTGTGGGTTGCATTGGCTAATGAAGAGTATAAGATATGCATATA
>LIUI01000152.1 GCA_001462235.1 Fibrobacteria bacterium GUT307 | reverse complement strand
CGGCGGCGGCAGCGGCAGCGGCGGCGGCGGAAATAGCGGTTTACTCTCCACGGCTATCTGGACGGCAACAAGCGCTGCCAGCATTGTAGTGACTGTAGGCTCGGCAGGCGCAGGAGGAGCGGGGGGAGGAACTCCTGCGGCGGGCACCTCCGGGGGTTCATCGGCGTTCGGCAGCGTGGTATCGGCGGCGGGCGGCGCAGGCGGCGGAGCGGGTGCCACAGTAGACGGATATGGCAGAGGCGGCACAGGAATAGGCGGCAGCGGGGGCACGGGAGGGTTGGGTACCACTAGCCCTCCTACCAGCGGAACCGGACTGGGTGGTTGCGGTGGCTATGGCACCAGTGCTACCTATCCTGGCGGTGGCGGCGGCGGTGGCGGCTGGGGCGGCGGAAAGGGCTCCGGCGTGGTTATCGTAATGTGGTAGGCAATTGGGCATATCCCCGGATCTCTTTGAGCAGAGATTCGTATTCGGCTATCTTCGGCTTGCTTGCCGCCGAATCGAAGCCATACTCCGTGAACTGAATGAGCTGCCTGAGAGCGGCTTCCAGCCTTTCCAAGACTTCCTCGTCCACGTTTCCTTCCTCCGCGTTTAACCGTTTACAATATAGAAGATATGCCAACCGAAAATACATTTATGTAATTTTGTAGATTAAAGGCAGAAACACTCAAATAGGGGTTATCATTATGGCTTTTGACAACAAAGAACAAATTGGCATAGGCGAATTCGTAAATAGGGCTATTGCGTTGCCCGACGACGAATTTGAAAAGGCTATGCGCTTAGACAACAGCGATGACAACATAGACGACTTAGAGATTATAGCGATGCCTTTGGAGGTTTATGAAAGAAGCTAAATTTTCTGATATATGGGATAAAACGATAAAACCTTTCTTAGAAAACATCTTGACCAAAAACAAGTCTTTTTATACAATAGATTCTACGGAAAATAATTCTGATGCCAGGCGTGATATTGAATCGTGGTATAATTCTCTAAGAACGATGATAAAGACCGATTTTATGAAAGATGACAAAAGGCTTCTTGACAGGCATAAGATTTCCGCGTGTTTTTAATCCAGACTATCAAAGGATTGTGCCACGCTCAGAAACGAAAAGACTTGAGCGCTCTTGCGCTCGCTAATATATTTTGTTTACTAGAAGACCGCACTAATCTAATTTACAATCAAAGAGAATTGCATATATAGGCATATAATCCCTTTGAAAACTGCTATCGCGAACCCCCGAATTTACTACGTTACGCGGCTATGAACCTCTCTGGCTACACGGCATTTGACGGGCTAGACCTTCTGGCTGGAGCTTTAACCCCTTTCTGCGGGTATGCCACATTTTTTTTATTTTTCTATATTATAAGCGGAGGCTGGAGTCACGTCCCCGGGACATCTGGGGTTGGCTACCAGCCTTCTTTTTTTGGCTTCATTCACATACAATGCCTTTCCTTTGTCTATCCAATTCATCCATTCATCAATGTCTTTCGGAAACACTGTTCTAACACTGTTGATATTTAATTTTTTCCCGCCCACTTCGGGATTTATCGAAATGCCCGCCAAAAAGGTCTTTTCGTTTTGTTTTATCTCCGTTATGATATTCACGGCTTTTGTTTTGTCTCCGTAGGAAGTCACCGCCACTGGATCGTTTATGTATTTCGGTAAATCTTTCACCTCCGACAATTCAAACGGATGGTAATTTTTATAATTGGGATCGGCTTTCTCCGTAAGAGTTTCCGCTTTCAATTCTATCGGCAAGTCAGGCACTCCAGAGCCTTGCAAGATTTCCCCAGGGCAACCCAATTTGTAGATATGTCCTTTTGGCAAGGAGCCTTGGATCTGCTGTTGCAATTCTTCGTTAAACCTGCTGTTTATTTCCTCTGGTTCCATTTTTTGTCCCGTGTGCCGAAATGTAGAAAAGAAAAATATGCGGTTTCCATCGCCGACCGTAGCAATACAATATATGAATACTTCAAACATATCCAGCAACAGGGATATCAAGGTCAATGCTTTGATACAATCTTTGATACGGCTAATACAATCAGCCTTGCGAACAAAGACGACCGCCAAGATGCACACAAAGACGTTAGGCATGGTAACCTGTGATTTCAAAACGGAAGATCTAACCAACAATATATCAAAAGGTGATGGCACATATTTCGAAGTAACCGAAAAAGATACACTCGCCGTTACACTTCGTGTGCATGTGGAAAAAGGGGTTATAATCCATTTCATAAAATGCCAAATATGGCATGGGAATACAAATGGACACTTTTGGTCTGGGGCGAATGTGATACACATATACATACCATCATTACCAACTCCAGAAAATGTAAAATGGTACATTGAAGATAGTCCTCCTTTCCGAAGTACCTTAGTGCATGAGATAACTCATTGGTTGGACTATTTATCGATAACCCATCTTAAAAATAGAGAGAAGACACAAAAAGCAGGTGATAATTCGAAAGATACAGTATATTACATTGACGAGTACGAGGTGAATGCGAGGTTTCGTGCTGCGATGGAAGGTTATATGTGGTTCATGGACAAACCTGACACATACCCGTTGATATGGACACAAGAGGGATTTCAACATGACTCTCGTGACCTACTAGGGGGTATATTCGACATAAACCGAGCAAAAATCTATAACAAACGCAGACAATCAAAAATGAAAAAAATTGAGCGAAGAGTGAAGAAACGTATAGATGCTATGTTGATAGAGACAAGAGATAACATTCGGTCTGATTTCATAGACCGTACGGCAACGAATCTTGCTAGTACTAGCGCCACCATAGAAGTGATTGAAAAGGGATTGAAAGGGAAGTTTACTTGGAGATTTACTGTACCGCCTATTCCACCTCCCGCTGATATAATAAATGAAATAGTGGAAAAAATCAAGGTTTTACGATCTGCTTCTTCCTGAATTTGCGAAATTTCCCCAAATCCCCCGCATATCACCCCCCTGATATACGGAGACCCCCGCAGGAATTTACTACGTTACGCGGCTAT
>LIUI01000151.1 GCA_001462235.1 Fibrobacteria bacterium GUT307 | reverse complement strand
TTGCTTAACAATGCCGGACTTGTCAACGGCTCCAGAGCACTCCTTGAATTCGCTGAGCAAAAACGATTTATCGGATATATCTCTGCTTCGACTGTAACAGATATCTTTTACATTTCCCAAAAAAGGCTGGGTAAAAAGGCGGCATTGGAAGCGATAAGGTATTTGTTGAATATTTACTATCCGGCAACCGTTACTGATACAGACATCTACAAAGCGCTTGACTTGACATGGGATGATTTTGAAGACTCTGTCCAGTTTACAGTTGGAGAAAGGCTTTGTGCCAATTATATTGTTACGCGAAATATCCAAGACTTTTCCTCCAGTTATATTCCGGCAGTAACACCGGAACAGTTTATACAGCTCATCGCCAAAATGAAACAATAATCCTCATTTCCCACTAATCCCGATAAGTTATCCGTGCCGTTTTCTCCCGTGCGGAAAATTCGCTTAGTTGAAACTCCATTTCAATCCTGATAAGCCGTTCTACATCCTGCCTGTCAACTACTGAAAATCTGCCGTTGTTTCTGTTCGTAAATTCATTGCTGAATTCATCGTAGAACATAAACATTTCATTGCGAGTTAATACATTTTCCATGTCTTCAAAGGGGAAAACTGCAATGCGCTCCTGGGCAAAAACCAAAACACCGATAATTGCGAATAACGCTGCGAAAAAAAACTTCCTCATCTTCTTACTCCTAAAAAAATATTTGTCAACGAATTACGCAAACTAAACGAATATAACCATCTCTTAATTCGTTTTCATTCGCATAATTCGTTGACTCATCGATCTCTTCTTTCATTCATTCCTCATTCCTCACTCCTCATTCCCTCATTCCCTATAAAACGTAAACCGTACCAGAGAACGAGAATCTTCTGTGGCAGCTCTGCCATTTATATTGAAAGAATTACTACCGTTGTAACTGACAATGTATATCCATTGGATATTTCGCTGGTAGGAGATAGTCTGGTTTCTGAATACGGCGTTTAACCTGAAATATGTACCATCCCATGACCAATTACCGGTAGTTTCCTGCTGCGCCGTGTCATTTTCTATTTTTACCCTGCAGCTTCCGTTAGCTGATAATGTGATATGGTAGGTATCGAAAGATCCGTTATATTGTACGGTCGCGACCCATGAACCGATAAAATAACCGGGTTCACCTGGCTGTATTACTGTCGATGCCTGTTCTGTTATTACAACCGGCGGTGTAACTGTCACGGAAGTATTTTCCTGTAACGGAACAGGTTGTACCGCGACACCGGGGTTTCTTCTGAAAAAGAGAAAACTGCCGCCAACCTGATGACCACTTTCGGGAATTGGCCCATAATCCGGATTGGTATACAACCGCCTCATTGTTTGCATTTCTTGAATTTGAGAACATAAAAAGATTGGTGTTACATACGGTGTTTCAGTTCTTAACAGAATACTCTTGAGCCTTGAGGCGAATTCAGATTCATCCGCTACTTCTTCGATTGCGCCGCTGGACACCACCTGACGGCTTTTATTGTTATATGCGGACGGATAATCAACGAT
The DNA here is from genome assembly GCA_001462235.1 of Fibrobacteria bacterium GUT307. Lineage (GTDB taxonomy): Bacteria > Fibrobacterota > Fibrobacteria > Fibrobacterales > Fibrobacteraceae > Fibrimonas. The sequence continues at coordinate 7,400 of LIUI01000151.1, read as the reverse complement.
TATTTCAAGCGGCATTCCTCTTGTTGTTTTCAGCAATGCTCCTGAATAACAGGAATCGGATATTAGAAATACGTGTCCTGCGTTAAAAGAATCAAGCATACTGCGAATTTCTGTATGAGTGATCCAGCCATTTTTTACAAAAGGATCTCTGACACCGTCATAAGCTATCCATGCCGGGGTTATCGTATCCCTTCCGTCTGTACCATGTCCGGCATGAAAAATGAAAACCGAGTCATTAGGTCCGGTTTCATTCATTAATTCAGTAAATAAATGACGTATCGCCGCTGCTGTAGCTTCCCCATTGTAAAGTTCTCTAATTTCGTCAATGTAGTAATGTTCACGAAGAATATCTCTAATCTCTCGCGCGTCTTTTACAGGATAAAATAACTGCGACCATTCACGATATTCGTCAATAGCGATAAAAACCGCCCATTGCTTGCCTTCTCTTGTAACACGTCTGGCGTCAACAACTTCTCTCGCCCCTCCCCCGTCATCACTACCCCTCTGCTGCGCCGCCAAAGGCAGTACAAAACCGATTAAAAACAAACATGTTAACAGACATTGCTTTCTCATAACATAAATCCTCCTTTTTTTAGGGGAGTGGGGAGTAGGGTTCTTGTTCGCAATCTGAGCGTTTTGCATAACGCTCTGCTTACTAACAACAACCTCACTTCTCACTTCTAACTTTTCACTCCTCATTCCCTACCAAAATATTTCCTAACTTCTCTCTCAATCAACGAATTGGGAACAACAAACGGCTTCTCCGTAATCGTTACATTAACTACATCAGATACCCGGTATTGACCCGCAATGCCGATGAAACGGAAATTGCCCTGCTGTTCGTTTCCGGTAAATGTACCGCCATTTGCCAAAACATTACTGCGAAGCATCTGTATAACCTGCGTTATGTTCTGCGGCCTTGCGAAAGAGAAATTGAATGCCGCGCCCCTTGTCCGATTCCCCCTGTAGGAATCGGCGGTATAGGCATTAAGGTCATAAGACGCGAACTGGATTACGTCCGGCCTGTCGCTTGGCACACGATAACTGCCGCGTATATTGTTGATGATGTAAATACCGCTTGTCGCGTTGCCTGCAAAATAGCCGCTCTGACGGACAGTGTCGTCGCGCAGGGCCTGATAGAATTCCGTCATGTTTTCCGGTCTTGTGTACTCGTACTCTTCATGTGGTTTTAGAATTGTTATGGGATACCGAGCCTGTCCCGCTCCTGCGATAGCAGCGCGAATTGTTTCTTCTGTGGCGGCTCTCCACGGCTCGTTGTATTCGCGTTCTATGTTGGAGAATTGAACCGGAGAAGCGACCACTACAAGTGTTTCTGCTCCGTATGGCTCGCACAGTATTTGCCTGTTGTTCAGGCTGTCAAAAACAGTGCGGCTAACATTTGCGCGCAGACGATTATCATCACCTCTTTTGGGGTATATCATTTTAATTTGATTATCCACGTTGATGTGAATGATCTTGAAATAGCAATCCCTGTCGGCGGTTACTGTTAGTTGAAGTTCATCGGCGTGTTTATATGTGCGGGTGTTTGAATTCAAACGGGCTTCTATATGTATGGTTTCTGTAAGAGGAACCGGAACAAGATCATCAAGAACAATCATGTTAGGATTTTCAGGTTTAGGAGCTATCCCGATTATTTTAAGTACGTCATTAGATATAGAAAAAATCTGCGAACCATCCCTGTCCCTGTTTGGTGTTGAAAGTTCAAGAGTGACGTCTACACGATCGTTTCGTACTGTGAAAAAGCCGGAAAGAACCGCCGCTTGTTCCACATCACTTTCCATAACGCGGTATTTTCGTTCCTGATTGTTTTTGGCGTAATGGGTAACTTTCTCCGTTAAATAGAACGATAACTCCGAAGGTATATCTGTCCCTGTCATGGTGAAAGATCCGATAACGGTTTCCGTTTGTGCTTGCAGCCCAACAGCCAACGCATCAACCGCTCTTTTGATACCCGCTTCTAATCGCTCAGGGGTAATCAATAACACGTTGAGCGGAGTAACAGTAAGAGAAAAATTTCCGTTTGTGTTTTTGGCTATACCGCCGGTTAATTCGGACAAAAGAATTTCTACCATTACATTGTACGAGCCGGGATTAATATTTCGTATTTGCAGATTAAAAGGATCGTCGCTTGCGGACTTAAAAGGAAAAATTATATTACCGCTTCCGCTTATGCCATAAAGACTTGCCTGACAGTCAAGTAATCCTGTTGCGGGCATTATTGACGAACGAATATTTATGCGGACGTTAAAGCTTTCAGTCTCCTGAATTGTCCGTGAGGGTATCGCTTCTATGCTGACGCTGTTTGCCAGTTCATTTATTTGCAGCCTGACATACTCATACAACCCTGCCTTTCCTGTTGAAGTTTCGTAATAAGCCATTATACGGTGTAGCGGATTTTGTTCGAGAGATCTTGCGACAAATGCGTAACCTTCCAATGCGGCTCCAAGCGTCCTCCACTGCGAGAAGGAAGCCGTATACCGCTCGGATATATTTTTCGCGAAACCGGAAATTTCTTCTTCCGCTTTTTGGCGGTTTATCCTGTGAAGCGTGTAAACTATATACGCTTCTTTGTTATCGCTGTCCATGTACGTTTCAGTGTAATAAGCAACTGTCGCTACTTCAGAAACCACGTTTTGCGCGAATGTTTTTATTTCATCTTCACGGACTATATAAGGGGAAAGTGTGTCCCTTGTACTTCCGGCCATAGTTGATAAGGAGACAGCCTGTCTTTCAATAACCTGACCGTAATATTCCAGAACTTGAATTCGCGCGTTTTCCCTGGCATTGTCTCTGGCGTTTGACGTAGTGCTCAAAAAATTTGAAGTGCCGACATAATATATTTCGGTTTCGTTTCGGGGAACAACATCTACCCATTCAGGTCTTTCAGAAGGTTCTGTTGAAATCAATATCCTTGCCTGCGAGCTTGATGTATCCCTGTCTTTAACACCGCCCGCAAAAACTACCGTTTGGGTACTTATTGCAAAAAACAATAAAAAGAAAATTGGTGTTCTCACGAATTTTTTCATAATATTACCTCCTCTAAATAACAGGAGCGCCGAAGCGCCCCTGTTGATCAGGTCAATTCTCATCGTTAAAAGTCCAGCGTAGAGCTGAGGTTGCCGCCGAAAAACTCGGCTGCTTTTTCCAGTTGCTGCCTGCGTGCGGCATCTTGTTCCGCCGCGGCGCGCCTTGCGTAATCCACAGCCTGCTCCTGCCCGTAGGAATCCATCACTCTGCGAACTATAGCTTTGTCTACTTCCATTAACACATACGCTTCAAATGCTTCAGTGTTTGCGCTGTTAAGATAGACATAGGCGTAATTATCACGAGTGGCTAAGGCTTGGGAGATATTTTGCATAAGTCTTTCGTTCAATTGCTGTGCGGTTAATTGTGGCGCAAGTACATCTGAGGTAATCCCATAGAGAGCCGAATAAGTACGTGCCTTTTCAACCATTATTGTTCCGTAGTATTCCACCAATTGCCTTATACCATTGTCTCTGGCATTATCACGTGCTACAGCAATAGGAAAAAGGCGAATTGATGTCCCAGTAAAACTCAATGTGGTTGGGGAATCAGGTACACTGTCCAACCATGTAGGTCTCTCTCTCCCCGCCGGTTCTGTCCGTATCGGCGTTGCTGCTTCAATCGCCGCTTGACGTGCCGACCTTGCCTGCACCGCAGGTTGGCTGGCGCAGCCCATTACCGCAATTGCCGCAATAGCGAGCACGGTAATCATCACTCTTCTCTTCACTCTCATAATCTCTCTCCTTCCAAAAAAATCTTCCCGCCGCATACGCGGCAGTTTTTGTCTCTCACTTATATACACAACTGCCACCACAGTTTTTCCACCGGAAAATTACTTTTTTTCCCACACTTCGCTGTTTGCATCTATCCGCGTATATGTCCCCGCAGTCCTGCCGTTTGCGTTGTAAAAGCCAACAAAATTGCTGGGTATGGCGTTGTCTTCTATAGAAACATTCGCTCCTATGCTAACGCTTAACAGCGGATTGCCGGAAAACGCGTTTTTCCCGATAGACGTAATGCGGGATGGAATAATGACAAAGGTGAGGCCCCTATTCGCGAACATACTGTCAAAAATAAAAGTGATACCCGGTGGTATGTTTAAATTGGACGGCTCTTCCGGCGCGGTGACTGTGCCGCTCTGGTTTCCGCTTTGGCCTTCGCCTCTGAACCGTATCCCTGTGTCAGATTCAGGCACTGTCGCAATAGAAATCCCGCTGTCAGGATCAATTCGAGTTTCAGGTTCTGTCGTCCTGACAGGTTCATTGCGTAATTCACTGCGGGGGTTTTCGACAATTTCAGTTCTGCCATTGGAATCGCCTCTTTCCCTAATGACCAGCTGTTCGGGAGGGACCGCGATTTCTATTTTAGGTTCGTCTTCTGCGAAATCTTTTTCTTCTTTTGAATTTACTTCTTCGGTGGTTTCTTCCGCTATCACATTGCCTTTTTTTGAACTGACGCTTCTTAGATAGAGAAGCGCGGGAATAAGTGCGCATAACAGAATCGCCGCCGCCGCAATCAACAACCTCGAATTAATTTTCTTCCGTAGAGGCATAACAGGGAGTGTTTGTTGAATATTTAGGCGTTTCATTTCCTGCATAACAAGCAGGCGTATTTCCCTGTCTGACTTCTGCAATTCTTCGTAGCGTTGGCGTACTTCGCTGTCCGCGGCAAGCGCCTTTTCAACAAGCTTGCGTTCTTTGTTTGTGGCAAGCCCACGATGGTAGAGTTCAAGCATTAGCTGTGAAATGCGGTTTTGGCTTTTCATTTTTGCGCCCTCCCTATTTTCACTCTTAGCTGTTCCTCTAATTTTTTGATCCTTTTTTGCACTGCGGATTTGCGAAGGCCTACAACTTCCCCTATTTCATTCAATGTCATATCATCAATATATTTGTAGATATAAATATTGCGCGTAACTTCGTCCTGTTCGTCCAAAATAGCCTGAACAATTATTTTCGCTTCAACCAGATCATAGCCCTTGTCTGTTATGCAAATTTCCCAGGTTTCACACTCCTGCTCTCCATTAACCTTGCTCCAGCTAAGGCTTGTGGCAATATTGTGGATTTTTTTCAGTTCTCTTCTGGCTCTCTTTTTTTTGTTTCTGCTCATGTTCGTGGCCATCATATAAAGGTATGCTCCCGGCTCACGCATATTAAGCCTGCCGTCTGATTCAAGTTCCTGAATTTTTTTGAATACGTCATGGGCAATATCCTCCGCGTCTTCATCGTTTCCGAGCAAATCCCGGCAGCGTTTACGAATCGTAGAGTAATACTGAAGATAAAAATTCCCAATTTCCGTGTCATCTACTCTTATTGACATTTGCGGCTGCTGGTTTTCCACCGGAAAAGGCAGAATTGTTGGAATTTGCGGAGGTTTTATTTCATCTTTGAAGTCCATAATGATTGGATTGAGGCCAAAAATGGCCTTTCTTATGCCTCCTCGGATTAATATATGGTTTTGTATATTGCTTTAAGACATACTACTACGTCTTACAGACGCTTTGCAAGAGGCCTATATGAAATAAAATTAAAGTATGGCATGACTAATTTAAGAATCCTTTTATCTGACAATATAAAAAAAAGACGTGACAAATTGGGAATCTCGCAGGCGCAATTGGCGGAAAGGGCAAATACTTCCACTAATTACATAGCCCAAATAGAACAACAACTCAGATTCCCCTCAGTAGAAATGCTTGAACGTATAGCCAAAGCCCTCGAATTTGACAGCGCGGAACTATTTTCCGCAGGCCCCTATTCAGCGGAGGCAATACAACGTTTTCAGGAGGGATTAAAAGCTGATTTTGAAGAAAGATTGGAAAGTTTGTTTAAGTCTTTAAGCGGGGGTTAAGGTGTTAAAGCCTTTTTTTGCTTTTCGATGTAGGCGTTTTGAATTGCGATCATATTGTTAGTCGTTGCTGATATTATGTCAGCGAGTAAGCCAGTCGGGACCAAATTCCGCCTCCGCTTCCGCTAGGTTAAAGCCGTATTTTTCGAAAAAATCATCTCCTAAATATTCCATGTGGTCTTTTGCAAACATAGCCATGTAAGGTGGTAACGGCAAGGTCCTGTTCAGTCGTTTCGCTTCTTCTTCCTTCCCTTGTTTTTCGAGTTCAAGCACTTGATGGAAAATCTCTATCTGCTCTTCCATTGTCATTAATCTGGATACTGACATAAATAACCTCTTAATAAAAAACATATCATACCTTGAGGTTTTTTTTCAAGAAGGATATAATTTAGTTTTTACTATATGGTAAAACATGACAAAATTAAGATAATGGTAAATCAAAATTTACCTAAAAAGAGGGGTGGAACTTGCAAAGTTTACGATGGAAATTTTTCGCGTTTTTTATAGGGTTGGGATTGAGTATCTCCCTTGTGATGTATATTCCCTACTCAAATTACATCAAAGCCGCGTATCAGGAAAAGCTTGTCCATGTTCTGCAGATGGCGGATATCGAACATAACCGCATTTTTTCCAATCCACAGGAACTTGTCAGGCTGGGAACTGCCGGTTCTGACGAATACTGGGAAATTGTGAGCGCCATGAACGACATCGCCGTGGTTTTTGAGATAACATATATTTATTTAATACAGAAAGTTGGCGACGGTTACGAGTTTGTTTTTTCTTCCGAATACACGCGCGGTATGCCGCTTGATGAAGTTTTTGACTCGTGGGACCAGAATGATATACCGGACGCGCTGACAGCCGCCTATACAAAAGGCACGACGCAAATCACCAAAAAGCCCTATACCGATGAGTTCGGCACCTTTATCTCGGCTTTTTATCCCGTTATGCAAAACGGAAAAGTCACCGCTTTATTGGGTGCGGATTACGATATTTCACAGGTAAAAGGCTATGAATTACGCGCTCAAATATCGTTAATAGTTTCCATTATAGCAGCGGCGGCGCTGGCTTTCTTTTTGTCAATTTCGCTGATTAGACCCATAAAGGAACTTGAATCGATGGCCGGCCTAATCGCGGAAATGGACTTTAGCGGAAAAATAAGCAAATACCGAAAAGACGAAATCGGCAGCATGCAGAGGGCGTTGGTTAAAATCAGGGACAGTTTAAAAGAAGCGATTGATAAACTAAACGAACATCTTTTAAAAATGATAGACGACAGCAAGCGGCTTAAAGGGGTAATAGTAGAATCGACCAACGCGCTTGAAGTGATAAACGGCAATATGGAAAAAATGAAACTGGATACCGAATCGCAGACAATCTCTGTAACGGAAACTTCGGGCGCAATCGACAAAATCGTCGGCTCCATTGACTCGCTTAATGAGGCCGTTTACGCGCAGGCAACACACATCACCCAGTCGTCGGCGGCAATTGAGCAGATGGTCGCCCATATCGAC
>LIUI01000150.1:30174-31123 GCA_001462235.1 Fibrobacteria bacterium GUT307 | reverse complement strand
TAACTTGCGGAGGTGCCTTCAACAATTCCTTTGTCAAAACATTAGATAGCACAAATATAGCCTGAGTCGGCACTGCAAACTCCTTGTCAAAGAAACCGCCTACGATAGACGTGTCAATGTAAACCCTCTGTTTCATGAGTGTAATATAGAAATTTTTAGGGAATAAGGCACTCTTTCAATGCCGGGAATGCTCACTACTGTGACGCTGCCCGTGAGCGGCAGCCCAAATTAGGTGTGCAAACAGATGCCAAATACCCCCATAAAAAACATTTGAATCAACCACAGTTGAATTGACGCTTAATCCATTACCTTATTATCTTTGTAGGAGTCATATTCAGCGGAACCGCTACGGCGGGAGCATCAGGCATTGTTACGCTTTCAATGCTCAGTATTGTCCTTGAACCGTTAAGATGTATACGTCAACATGGCCGCCACAGCTCTTATTGCAAAACGCGGTTAAGATTATTCAAGTTCTGAACTTGCTAACTATAGAATCCAAATGCTCTGCCATGGTTTTTAGCGTGTCTGCGGTTTTGTTCAGTTTTACGGAATCTTGGTTGGATTTCTTTGCACCCTCGTACATAACGCTAACACTTTCAGAAACGCTTTTTGTGCCTTCGGCTACTTTCTCGGCGTTTTGAGCGGATGCTCTTGCCGATATGGCTACCCCGTTTATTGAGTTCACCAACTGCCTTGCACCGGTATTGGCTTGGCTGGCGTTGCTCGCTATCTCGTTGCTCGCCTCTGTTTGCTGCTTTACGCTTCTGGATATTTCGTCTATTGATGTATTTATTTTGTTGATTATGTTAGATACATTGTGTATAACATCTACGGCGTTGCTTGTGCCGCTCTGGATGCCCTCTATGCGGCGGGCTATGTCGTCTGCGCTTTGCGAACTTTGGTTTGCCAGCTCCTTTATTTCTCCGGCAACAACCGCAAAACCCTTGCC
>LIUI01000150.1:0-30058 GCA_001462235.1 Fibrobacteria bacterium GUT307 | reverse complement strand
AAACCCTTGCCGGCTTCGCCTGCGCTTGCCGCTTCTATGGTTGCATTGAGAGCTAAAAGGTTGGTTTTGTCTGCTATTCTTTTGATTACATCTGTAACATGGCCTATCTCTTTTGCCGCATTGCCAAGTTTGCCCATTACATCCGTGGCTTCGTCTGATTTTTTAGTTGCATCGCTCGCTACCGCTCGCGACTCGTCTGTGTTGCCGGTAATCTCTGCAAAACTTGCGCTGAGTTCTTCTACGGCACTCGCCACGGAATTCATATTCATGCTCATTTGCTCTGCCGTGCTTGCAAGTTCGTTGGCGTGAGAACTGGTTTTTTCTGCATCGCTTGCTATTGCCCTAGCATTCTCGCTCGCTGTTTCTGTTGCCTTGGATGCACTTGCAGATTGAGCAAGCGATGTCTCAGAGGATTGAGATAAATTACTGGATAGTCTGTATAAAGTTGAAGAAGCATCGAGAAGATTTTTCGCTTCTCTCTGGGTTGTTTTTATTGTTTTATGGATTTTTTCTATGAGTTTGTTAAGCCCGCTAGACATTTGCCCTATCTCGTCACTACCGCCTTCTTCAAGACGGATAGTCAAATTTCCTTCGCCTTCGGTCATTTTGGCTAGTAGATTAACCATGCCGGTTAAAGGCCTAAAAGTTTTTGCCATTAGCAAGAATAAAAATAGCGCCCATGAACTAAGAGCAACTACAAGAACCCACATTACCATTTTCCTTACTCTCAACTCTTCGCCCCGCAAAGCGGAGTGAGCTATTACATACCCTACAGACCAAGGCTTCTCAAGCCCTCTTGGTTGCATAGGGACGTAAGATATGATTGAAGATTCCCCTGTTTCAAGGCTATTTTTGACTAACACACGTTCTTCGCCCTTGCGTATGGCATCTTGCAAATCCTTTTGCTCTTCTGCAGAATAGTCATTGCCTACGGGAGTTAGAAGCAAGTCCTGTTTGGGATGCGCCACCCTTAAACCCTCGTTAGAAACAAAAAATACATAAGAACCTATGGAGTTATCTCGCATATCGTCAAACAATGCTTTTTGCAAGGCGTCCAATTCCAAGTCCACTCCAACCACGCCGGCAAACTTTTCGTCTATAAAAATCGGGTAAGTTAAACTTATCATTAAACGTTCTGATTCATTGTCGTTATATTTCCATTTATAGGGTTCCGTTAAATTAGGTTTGCCGGTTTTCTTTGAACCAAAATACCATTCCATATCTTCGCCGGTATCCATGCTATAAGACTCTTCAACAGAGGTTTCCAGACCGCCTTTTAAGGGACGGAAGGCGTCTATGGAATAAGTATGCCCGGGTTGCGTTAGCTCTGCGCTGAAAAAAGAACCCCGTTCAAAATTGGCATAAACATCGGAAACAGCCGGTAGGTCTGCAAATTTTAGCAATAATTTCAATATGCTATTTTTCTTGGCTTCATCGTCTAAATCTCTAATCATGGATATATTGCTTTCCAAACTTTTAAGCTCAATTAACTTTCCGGATATAAAAGCCTTTACTTTGTTGGAATGGTCTTGAGCCTTAGCTTTTGCTGTTTCAAACTGAGATACCCGGCGTACTTCGCTGGAATTAGACAAAACAGAAAAGACAAAAGAACCTATCAGCACCAAGAACACAACAAACATGATTATTGGAATTTTGTATTTAAGTAGCATTTTATATCTCCGGTTTTAAGGTTTTAAGATTTTAAGTTTGGAACTTGCTCACAATAGAGTCCAAATGTTCTGCCATAGTTTTTAATTCATTTGCGGTTTTATCTAGCTCTGCGGAATCTGAGTTGGATTTTTTTGCTCCTTGATACATAACGTGAACGCTCTCAGAAACGCTCCTTGTGCCCTCAGCTACGTTTTCTGCATTCTTGGCAGATGCCCTTGCTGCTACTGCTATTCCGTTTATAGAGTTTACCAACTGCTTGGCTCCCGTGTTCGCTTGGCCGGCATTGTTAGCTATTTCATTGCTAGCTTCGGTTTGCTGTTTTACGTTGCTTGCTATTCCATCTATTGAAGAATTTATTTTATCTATTATCTCTGATACGTTGTTTATAACATGAACTGCATTGCTGGTGCCGCTCTGAATGCTCTCTATGCGGTGGGCAATGTCGTCTGCGCTTTGCGCGCTTTGGTTTGCGAGTTCCTTAATTTCTCCGGCAACAACGGCAAAACCTTTGCCGGCTGCGCCTGCGCTTGCCGCTTCTATAGTTGCATTGAGAGCTAGAAGATTGGTTTTATCTGCTATCCTTTTTATAACATCTGTAACATGGCCTATCTCTTTTGCCGCATCTCCGAGTTTGCCCATTACATCCGTAGCTTCGCCGGATTTTTGGGTTGCATCGCTTGCTATTTTGCGGGATTCATCTGCGTTGCCGGTTATCTGCGCAAAACTTGAGCTGAGTTGCTCTACGGCACTTGCCACGGAATTCATATTCATGCCCATTTTTTCTGCTGTGCTTGCAAGTTCGTTGGCGTGGGCACTAGTTTTTTCTGCATCGCTTGCTATTGCCCTGGCATTCTCGCTAGCTGTGTCGGTTGCCTTGGATGCATTTGCAGATTGAGCAAGGGAGGCCTCTGAGGATTTGGCAAAATTATGGGATAACTCATATAAAGCAGAAGATTCGTCAAGAAGATTTTTTGCCTCTCTTTGGGTTGTTTTTATTGTTTTGTGGAGTTTATCTATGAGTTTGTTTAATCCCCTTGACATTTGCCCAATTTCGTCTTTGCTGCTTTCTTCAAGGCGTATAGTCAGGTTTCCCTCGCCCTCGGTCATTTTAGCGAGTAGCTTAACGGTGTTAGTCAATGGTCCAAAAACCTTGCCCATTAACACGAGTAAAAAGAGACCCCATATAACATCAATAAGGCAAAGTATGGCTAGGGTTCTATACCTAACTCCTAATTCTTCACGCCGCAAATATTCATCTGATACCACATAAGCTATAGACCATGGCAGTTCAAGTTCTTTGGATTGTATGGGAACATAAGCCACAACCGATGCTGCCCCGGTTACATTGCTTTTTTGGATTACCACACGGTCTTTGCCATCGCGTATGGAATTCAGCAAATTATTTTGTTCTTCTGCTGGCAAGCCGCCACCTGCTTTAGTAAGAACAATATCCGGTTTAGGGTACGCTGCTATAGTGCCGCCGTTTGAAACTAAAATTGCATAAGAGCCTGTTTCGTTGTTTATTTTTCCGTTGAACAATTCTTTTTGAAGTTCACTCAAATCCAAATCCATTACTACCGAGCCCACAAATTTTCCATCGATAGAAAGCGGGTAGCTAAGGGTGGTGAGTGTTTGTTTTTCGCCATCGGATGTTTGTTGGTATGGTTCCGTTAGCTGTACTTTTTTTGGAGCACTTTGATCGTAATTTATATGAACATCAGAAACTACTGATTGTTTGGTTAATTCTTGCAATGATTTTTTTATACGAAACGCTTGGGTTGCGTTATCTAGGTCTTTCATTAACGCCATGCCGTTTTCCAAACCTTTTAATTCGCCTATTCTTTCTGCTATAAAGGATTCTACTTCGTCTGAATAATTCCGTGCTTGGGCTATTGCCGCTTCAAATTGAGACACTCTTCTTGTTTTGGATGAACTAAAGAGTGCGTAAAAAACCAACAATCCCGTTAGCAGCACATAAGCCACGAACAGGATTAGAGGTAATTTGTGTTTGAGTTGCATATTAGAAATTAAAGCTCAAACCAACAGAGGGTACCCAAGCCTGAACTTCATAGCGCCCGTCAATACCGTCAGCAGAACCATTGCTGTCTTTCTTGGTGCCGGATTCTGCATTTCTGCCAAAGCCAAGTGCGTAAAGGAAGGAAGCATCAATGGACAGATTAGGTATGGGACGGATGGAAAAACCTATGGTGGAGCCAAGTTTATTCGTGCTTGGAGATTCCGGAGTTAAATAATCGTCGTCCACGGGAGTTTCGTCATAATATACACCCAAACGCAGGTCAAGCTGGTCTATCACTGTATATTGGCCACCAAAACGATAAGCAAAGGTATTGTTGTAATTTTTTTTCGATGTTAAACTGTGAATATATTGGCTCGTGGCTGGATTAACTCCCAAAATAACCTCATCTGAGAAATTCAACGTGAGATTTTTATAAGTGTCCCAGAATACCATTTGAAAATCAAAAGCTAAAAGCAAGCTTTCTATTGGACGGAAAGAGATACCCGCGTTTAAGTTGGCTGGCAGGGGTAATTCTGCTTCAAAAGTGCCTTTGTCAAGGGCAGGGATTGGGACTGTACCTGGGTTTATTGCATTCAAAGTCTCTATATCACTTTCGTTTACATAATTTATTTTTGTTTTGCCTTTTGCAACTTTCATTTTAGCTTCTGAACGGTAAGCAATACCTAAAGTGAATTTATTTGGAAGCAAATCATATTGAATACCAACATTAGCACCCACAGCTACATCTGCATCACCGGAAAGCGTTGCTGATACCGCACTGGTATTCTTATATTTATCTACAATGCCTGGCACGGAGGGATGCGCAGCAAGTGGAGTTGACATAAGAGGATTTAACTGCCCAGGGGCAACCAAAGCCTTGCTCTGTTCAAAACTTCCAAAATAAATAGCAGGGCCGCCACCTATGCTAATTCTGTCTAAAAACTTAAAAGCAACGGTGGGTTGAATAGCGTAAACAGCCAAAGATATATCTTGCAAAAGACCGGCACCTTCCCAGTTTTTGTCAAATTCTAAAGAATTGCCATAAGGGGTTGTAAAGCTAATACCCGCAGAAAACCAATCCGTTATACTAGAAGCCGCATAAACATAAAGCGGCGTTCCCAATTTGTCATTAACTTCTTTTTTAGTAAAATCTGACGAAAACTGCACTTCTGGCATAATAAATGTAATACCTGCGGAAATATCTAGCGTTTTGTTTAGAAAGCCTAGACCACCGGGGTTAAAGTGCATACTTTCTGAGCCAAGTTTTATACCCGCACCTGTATGACCCATACCCAACTGCTTTGCACTGAGGGTGTTAACTTGGTAAGATTCTGCACAAATTAGCGAACACGCTACCAGAACCGTGAGAAGTACTTTCTTCATAATGGGGAACCTCTTCTTAATGAATTCGTAACAATATTAGAAAAAAAACTGTTAATTGTCAAGGGGAAATGGGAAATATTTTTCTAGATTCCCCCACGATGGCAACACCCAAATACGATGAAAGCAGCATAAAAAGCCTTGAATGGCACGAACATATAAGAACCAGGCCCGGTATGTATATAGGCAAGCTGGGAGACGGGCAAAGCCCGGACGATGGTATTTATGTCCTTGTCAAGGAGATTATAGACAACTCCATAGACGAATTTGTTATGGGGGCAGGCAAAAGAATAGAGGTTGAGATAGCAGAGCGTTCTGCGCGGGTGCGGGACTATGGGCGCGGCATTCCGTTAGGGAAAGTGATTGAATGCGTCTCTAAAATAAACACAGGCGGCAAATACGACAGCGAAGCCTTCCAAAAATCCGTGGGTTTGAACGGGGTTGGAACAAAAGCCGTAAACGCCCTTTCCTCTTATTTCAAGGTAATTTCGCATAGAGACGGCAAATGCAAAAAAGCCGAATTCAATTTTGGCAAACTCATAAAGGAATACCCCGAAAAGCCGAGCAGCGAAAAGAACGGCACCGAGGTTTATTTTGAGCCAGATAAGGATATTTTTAAAAATTTCCGCTATTTGCCCGCCTATATGGAAGAGCGAATTTGGAACTATGTTTATTTGAACACTGGCCTTTCCATAGATTTGAACGGCAAGATTTACGAGAGCAAAAACGGGCTTTTTGACTTGCTCCAAAATCAGGTAAAGGACTCGGCACGCTATCCCATAATTCATTGCAAAGGAAAAGACATTGAAATAGCCCTTACCCACGGCGAACTCTACGGAGAGCATTATTTCAGTTTTGTGAACGGGCAGCATACCACCCAAGGCGGAACTCATCAAGCAGCTTTTAGGGAAGGCGTTGTAAAGGGCGTAAGGGATTTTTTCAAAAAGGATTTTGATGCCTCCGATATTCGCAATTACATTATAGCGGCTGTCTCGGTTCGCATTCAGGAGCCGGTATTTGAAAGCCAAACAAAAACCAAGTTGGGCAGCACAACAGTAGCCCCTGGGGGTGCGGCTCTCCGCGGCTGGATGGTTGATTTTATAGCCAGAGAAATAGACAACTACCTGCATAAAAACCCGGAAACCGCAAAGGCAATTCAAGAGCGTATTGCCCAAAACGAGCGAGAAAGAAAGGAAATTGCCGGAGTGCGCAAAACGGCAAACGAGCGTGCCAAAAAAGCCGCAGTTCATAACCGCAAATTAAGAGACTGCAGAGTCCATTTATCAGATTTAAAAAACGAAAGAAAAGACGAAACTATGATTTTCATAACCGAAGGCGATAGTGCAAGCGGTTCAATTACCACTGCAAGAGATACGCAAACTCAGGCGGTGTTTAGCCTTAGGGGCAAGCCTTTGAACACCTTTGGCATTGGGCGCAAGGTAGTTTATGAAAACGAAGAATTCAATCTTTTGCAACACGCGTTAGACATTGAAAACGGTTTGGAAAACCTGCGTTATAACAAAGTAATTATAGCCACCGATGCAGATGTTGACGGCATGCACATAAGGCTTTTGATGGTATCTTTCTTTTTGCAATTTTTCCCGGAACTGGTGGAGCAAGAGCATCTTTACATTCTCCAAACCCCGCTTTTTAGGGTGCGCAACAAAAAAGAAACCCTCTATTGCTACAATGAAAGCGAAAGAGATACAGCACAAACAAAGCTAGGCACGCAATCAGAAACAACCCGCTTTAAAGGCCTAGGCGAAATAGACCCGGAAGAATTTGGCTTGTTTATAGGTGATAATATGCGTTTAGAAAGCGTAATTATGCCCCAAGAGGCAAACACCCAAAAGATGCTTGAATACTATATGGGCAACAACACTTCCGAGCGTACAGAGCACGTGATAAACAATTTAAGGGCAGAAGCGGTAGCGGAGTTGTGAACTGGCAGATTAGCATAAATCAATTAGTTTTCTATCAATATCTTGTATAGCGTTTTCTGTGCGTTCTATATGGTATAATTCGTACATATTGTTTATATAATCGACTATTCCCTTTTTTGTCCAAAGATTCAAAACTTCTTTTGCAGGCATTTTTTTTGCTTCTGCATATTTTTCAAGCAAAAAAATAAAATACTCGGCTTTGGCAGATATTTTTTTCATAATATACCCAAATAATACGGTGATTTTCTAAAATCTCCAGTTTGATATTCGATATTCCATAACTCATAAATTAAATAAGGCGATAAACGATATAGCCCTAAATCTTTGTCTGCTATCTTCTCTGCTATTTCTGAATTATAAAAAGCAATTATTGCCTCTTGTTCTTCAAGATTGTCTTTTTCAACAATAAGGCGAACAACCATTCTTATGAGACTGATGTTTATGTATGTGGTAATCATAATTCAAGAGCCTCTATAAAAACGAGATGCTTCAAAGCATTTTCTGTTGCAAATAAATATTGCGTATCCAATTTTTCCGGTTGAAAAAGTTGAATTACAAATTCTTTCGGATTTTCCAAGTGGTTAAACATCCCTTCCATATATTGATCTATAGTCAAAATAGTATTATCATTTGCCGTGGGGCCTATGACAATATCGTATTGCTCTGTTTGTTCTCCTAGTCTGTTTGCCAAAACAAAATCAAGCCAAGCTATATCGGCTTTCTTGAATTGCAAAATTTTTAGATCGCTTGCTGAATCATTGAAATCAAAAATATTTACGATTGGAGAGCCACAATTAAAAAATACCTTTGCTGATTTGGCTCTATTTTCCGCTTGCTTTTTCGATATTGATAAATAAAATCCTTTTCCAAAATCTAAAAAATCTCTCCCCTTGCTCAAATCGGGGTTCTTTATAACTTGATTGCTGCCATGATATAATTTCATAGGGTTGTTTTTGAATATAGAAAATTAATCCCCCGCCAAACCCTTTGGGAATATAGGGCTTGGCCTGCACTGCAAGCTCCGGTTGCCGTATTTGGGGCGTTGTATAACATCATGAATACAAATGTAGAAAATTTCTATATTTATGTTAAACTGCTCCACCATTCGCCGTATAAGCCTAAAAGGAAGATAGAAAACCCACAAGTTTTCCTTTTATTTTTTTACGGGTCTTACTCCCAGCACCTCTATTTTCTTAGAGTGCTTGTCCTTGGTAATTATTGAGCCATCTGCCTTTTTTGCCTTCCAGTAGAAATCATAAATCTCAACATAGGCACCCATGCCAACATTGCGGTTTTTGGCATCTTTAAGATTCCAAGCAACATAAATGCCCCAATTTTCACCCCAGCAATTCACCTGCCGGCCATCTACTTTGAAAATATCGTCATCACATGATAATGGCGGCAATTCTTGCTGAACTACAAGGTTGCCTAGGTTTGTGTGGTAAAAAACATTGGAATGGAAGGTAATTTCAGGGCACACTTCCCTGCTGGGGCATTCGGTTGAAATGTCTGGGCGGAACAATATGCCTGCAGAACGCGGGTAATAAACCCTAATGCTGTCTATATTCCAATCTGGCTTTGAGGGCAAAAATGCAATTTGCTTGTTGTTATTGAACAGATTTCTGGGGTCAAGCTTTATGCCTGCTTCGTGCTCAAGCTTTGCAAGATCATCGGCATCAAGGAATGCTCTCTCTGGATTAAGGCCTGCCAAAGGTATTTTTTGCGGAGGAATGTTCTCTTCGCCTTCAAAACGCCTGCCTTTCTCATTTGGATTGGGGGCATTGCCTGCCTTATCAACAAATGGGAATTTGCCATTAGCACCTCCTGCATAGCCTGCAGCCTCAAACCTTACGGAATCTTTTGAACGGGGGGTATATGCGCCGCCGCCGTCTGTCTCCTCATAGTTGTTGTAGTAGATGGTCACAATAGAGTCTTTGCCAGCTTTATCCGGAGTTATTCTTCTGCTGGAGGGTTCCCAACTCATCATTGTATTTGCACCAGACGTTGCGGGCAAATCTGCATAGCCTGTATGGAAACGGAACTGCTCGTTGCTACCACGGGAGAATGATAGTTTATAGGCAAAAGGAACGGTGCGGATTGGTCTTGAGCCATCGCCGTCTTTTTCGTCTGTATCTATATCTTCTCGCAGCATTACCGGCTCGGAAAGAACTATGGTTACCCTGTCACGGCACTTGCTGGCAGGAGTTCTGTCGCAATTTGTGCCACCAAAATATCTGGCAGAAACAACTATCGCCGGGATTTTGTCGCTTATGCCCACATCAAAACCTGAGGTAGTTGAAATGCCTTCTACAGAGAAGGTAACCCAAGATATTATCTTCACTTCTCCAGAACCAACGGAGGTTTTAATTCCATTGCTGAAATTAACACCAGATATGGTTATCCTAGAAACCCCGTCTATGGTTGTTTCCACTTTTCTTCCTTCACTTTCATTAGTCCAGTATCCATAACTTGCTGCAGCATCGGGCTTAGCGAATACCCCATCCCTCTTTTCGCCTAGACCATATTGGAGCGTGTCTTTTTTGCTGAGGTCCCAAAGAACTTCTATCTTATTTGGCAAGGAATCATTGCTGAATTTCCTATCGTAGGTTATTTGTATCTCGTCTCCTATGCCATCGCCGTCTCTGTCGAAAATTTCTGCTAATACAGGAATTGGAACTGGGGGTCTGTAGAACAGCAAGGAATCCCATTGAGCAAGCGTGTTCTGGTTTTTTGAGGGACCGCCAACCGTGAGGTAAGCTCCTGGAAGCTCAACAGGAATTGCGCCACGCAATGAGAACTCTGCTACGCCTTCTTCCAATTCTGCGCTGGAGAGCAATATTGGGGTGCCATTGCCTTCATACAACTTACCCTCAAATGTGAGGGGGAAATTGCAGCTTGTGCAGGTATTCCCAGTAATTGGGTTAATGGCTTCAACATATCTTTTGGATGTCATGCCTATAGCTATTTGCCTGGCATCTGCTCCATTTTTGCCGGCAGGTGGGTATAAACTGCCCACTCTGTCTGTTTCCGGTGAGCCATAACCCTCTTTTACAAAGCGCAATTTGGGTAGCTCAACTTCTATTTTAAAGCCCTTCTCTTTGGCGTTTGGCACATTGACATCGTAAGTCACTTTATCTGCTGCTCTGTATTCGCCAGCAACCCAAAGAATAAGGTAGCCGTCTGAGGGAATCTCAAAGCTCTTTGTGGGAGGAACTTCTTTGGTCCCTTCTGCGTCTTCGTAAACTTTTAAACCAGCAAATTGAGGCTCTTCTGGGAACATACCTGCTTGGTTAAGCCTAAAGCTCGCTCCATCTGCAACTTTCTCCATATTGACCGTGAATGTTCCATCTTCTCCCCAATCTCCGGGGGCAAAGGCTACAGGAACCAATTCACCAGCAATCACTCTTTGCTCTGCTTTAACACCTTTGGTTGATAAGTTGACGATGGAATTATTGTTATTTCCATTTATCAGGTTGCCCCAAACAGCATAGACAGCTTCACCGCCAACAATACTGAACGAAGCAACTCGTTTGGGTGCTATTTGGGCATTATCTTTAATCTTTACATACACGGTGTAGGTACCCGCCGTTAGTTTCCCTCCGGACTTTATTCCACCATCTGTGTCCACATGAACTTTTCCATTGTCCAAGTCAATTTCTATTCCGCCATAGCATGTTACCACATTGCCGCTTGAAGTGCAGTTCTCTGCAGTTGGACCAAGGAGAGTAGTTGCTTCGCTGCCGCGTTTTTGCAGGTAGAATTCCAACCTGCCTTTTAGATCACTACCGCATTCTTGCTTAGAACCGCCTCCACCGCAGTTTCCGCCGCCGCTGGAGTTAAGGCAAATAGGGACCATTCCAGCTTCTGCATTGCCATCAACAAACAAGCCTACGCCCTGGGAGAAATACATATTTGTTTTTATTCTAATATTGGTCATTCCTGTGCGGCGGTCGCAAAAGAATATGTCTATGGGATATTTTTGGCCTTCTACCAAGCTAAGCCTGCTTGCTTCATTTGCTAAATTCACATATCCGGGAGCGGCTAAGTGCGTGCCGCCCAAGTCAACAACCAATTTATTGTTCATATATACCCATATATCGTCATCACCTCTAAAGAAGAATTCTTGCCCGGGTTCGTAGGTAAATTCCGCATGGCTTTCAAAGCAGAAAAGCTGGTTGGCTGTGGCATTTGCTCCGGTATTTGTGCCGCCCCACATGTTGATTTGATTGTTGCGCCAGGTTTCACTCCAATTTGCGGCTCCGGTAGGCGTGGCTCCCCATGTATTCGCAGGTGTTTCGCCATTAGCAAAGTCACCGTTGCCATAAGATGTTCCGCAAGCGGAAAGAGTTTGCCCTGTTCTGTTTCTTGTTCTAAACCCACGTTCAAAACACCAAGGATTTATGCTATCGGTAAGGTTCACATAACTCTCCGCCGTGTATTTAGTGCCAAATGTGCCGGTTTGACTCTGCAAAATCTCAGGGAAAAAGCCACCTACCGTTTTGCCTTGGTGATTCATCATCTTGTCGCTGTCAAATTCCCACAATCCGTCGAGAGTGCGTGAAAAGGGCATATCATAGCAAATCACTTCATTTGTGCTACTGTTAGGGTCAAAGGCGTTATTGAAATCCTGGTCTTTGACAAATAAACCCCCGCTACTTGCTACTGTTCCGCCTTTGGAACACTTGTCGCATTCTATTTTTTTGGTTGCTGGATTCAGATCTTGCTTAACCATGCCTTTTTGTATGCCGGAACCCCAATAGCTATACAGGTCGCTACCGGCCCCGACGTTATCCGTGTTTGAGGTAAAACTGGGATTCAGTGATTTATCTGTGTCGTAAATTACGGCGGCAAAAGCGTAAGAGCAGCGATCATTATCTGCATCGGTTGGCTTTGGTTGTTGTGTTACCCAAGTGCCGTCATCGGCTTTGAATGATAAATGAATTTCGCCTGTGGCATTTTCTCCGCCAAACTTGTTAAAAAGATTAAATGGAGTGCCATCTTCCAACCCTATTTTGTCTTGCTCAGACTTAGGATCAGGGCCAAGATAAATCCAGCCGTCGGCATCTGGCGGCGGATCACTGAAGTAAATCAATTTATACCAGCCGCAATTATCGTCTGGTACCATCTTAACCGTTGTTATCTTATTGCCATCTTGGTAAGCATAGTAAGGGGTGCCAATTATCCAATTTTCCTCACGTGGGGGCAAAAAGTAAAAGTAGCGAGCATCGGGTGGCGTTGAACTGACCACGGTTCGGTTAGGATAGGCAGGGTTTTGTGAAATGTAAATGTCACTTCCCCCTCTAGCATCAGCACAAGTAAAAGAACCAGAACCGTTTGTCCCTTGATCTATTTTTTGATCCCAGCCAAGTTTACCTATAGAATTGGCATACCAGTCGCTATTGCTGGTAGATATGAAAAATTTGTCCGAATATTGGGAACCATAGCTAGACATACTAAACGTAGTCCAATCTCCTGACTTTGAGGAACTGGTCACCGCGTAGAATGTTCCATCTACGTTTATGTAGAAATTATTCCACGTGGGAGGTAATTTCACGTGAACCGTTACATTACACTGGAAAGCTGCGGCATCCACAGCCAGCATTGCTAGGATTAGCACCGATAGAACTGTTTTTTTGAACTGTTTCATATAAACTCCTTAATCTTTTAAGCAACGAACGCTAAATAACATAGTTTTAAGGCTATAATCCATATCCCCAGACAAATAATAGGCGTTATAATCGCTATCGTCCTCGCTGGCAGTCCACCACCAGCTGCCCATACCGACATCGTAAAAACCGCCCAATAAGCCAAAGCCGCTTGGCAAAGCATTAAAGCCATAGTCGTTTGTGCCATTCCCACCGCCCATATAAGCCATATAAGCCATCAGTGTTTCCCAATCCGCTTTGCTCGGTATATGCCACCCAGCGGGGCAAATACCACGATGCTTAGACTGTATTTTGTTTGAACAACTACTTGAGTTGCAACTTAATGGAAGGTTCATAGCCGTTGCCCAGTTATACAATCGTCCATAAATATTGCAGTAGGATGGATCATTATTATAGCATTTACTGCCTTCCACATCGCAATTCAAATTCTCCGCCATCCAAGTTTGTGTGCCTATTTGAACTTTGCTAAAATCAGCACTACAGGTGGCGCCATTATAGTCATCTATGGCTTGTCTATCTTCCGAACAGGAAAATGTGAATGCCATAGTTGCAAAAGCAACCGCCAAAAGAAAATATCCTAGCTTATTCCTAGCCATAATGGACCTCCATGTTGAAATTTGATGAAAAAAATCTTTGTAACTAATTTCCCATAGAATTGTAAATTCTTTGTAAATTTTTTGTAATTCTCTAGGCTTAAATTTAGGCTAAAAACGAGGGTGTATATACTTGTTTTGATGACATTCCCGGCATTTCGGTTACAGGTGCAAGGCTTGGCCTGCACTGAAAGCTCCGGTTGCCGTATTGGGGGCGTTGTATAACATCATGAGTACAAATGTAGAAAAATTCTGAGGCGTTGTCAAGGGATTATTTTCTATCTGGTATTACTGCGGGAGCGGGAGGGGTTGAACATATCTTGCTCTGATTGAATCTCCGGGGGCGGCGTTAAAATGCCACCACTCGCTAGGTAAATTTATCCACCCACCTCGCCCCATAACATAGCGTAAAAAATTGCGATTCTCAATTTGGACTTCGGTTAGCAAGCCTTGTTCCAAAGCTTGTTTTTCTCCGCTTTTGCCTGCGTAAAAAGCAAAGGAATCATAAGGAAGCCCCATATCCAAAAGTTCCCCCTTTTCATTGAGCAAACCTATATCCAATGCCATTCCATAAGCGTGAATGCTACCCTTAGAAGGAGATGCTACAAAACTTTGCCAAGGAGTGCCACGCACCGCAGCTCTAAGCATCTCTTGAGCGTGGTTTGCACGTGCCGCATCAAAGACAATAAATTTGTAATTAGGTTTTAGCTCCTTCAAAAACCTAGCAGACACCCTTAGCATTCTAACCGCATCCTTATGCAAAAATGCCCTTTGAATGCCGCAATAAAGATTATGCCCGCTAAAATTATCAAAAGTAGCATAAGGCATTCTTATAAGCAAATTACTAATTCCCCTAATTTCTTCCCAATCTTCAAACTTCTCAACTACCGCAATCCATTCCTTTTGCGCCGTGCAAAACGTGAGCGGCTTCGCGGGCTTTTGAGGAACAAATAATGGTAATGGAAAAGTGTCGTTTTGAGAAAGGCATTTTACTTCCCTCTCCGCGCAATTCCCCGCTTTGTCGCACAATTTAATTTTCAGCAATTCGTTAAAATCAAAATCTCGTTTTTCAACTACCAGCTCTTTTGGATCCGAATCGTAATCAAAAATAATCCATTTATTGTTTTTGTCCCTAAAATCAACGCTGTTAAAATCCAAGCCAGATAGCGAATCCAAAACGGGAATGCGGCATTGCTGTTTCCCTGCAAAATCCGTTTTTAAATAGACTGTGCCAAAAGCCGGTGGCAAGGTATCTGGGGGGGCGGGGGTAGAATCTTTAATTGCCGGCTTTAAGGTATCTGGTTTTAATTGAAATTCCTTTTTTGAAACATTATCTGCAAAATCTTTTGCTACTGCAAGTATTGTAGAATTTGCTTTTATTTTTGCATTTATAAAATGCCAATCGCTAACGGTATCTGCGTCTTCTACGCTCAGCAAGTCGTCTTTTATCTTTGCCATATCTTTGGGGGCAAAAGAAAGGGAATCGTATTTCTTGCTAAAAATTCTTTTTTTATTCTGATATATATCCAATGAATATATGGACATAGGGTTTTCCAAAGGTTCACGGCTGTAATCTACAATTTTAACAGCAAAGCCGGAATCATAAGGAGCCGCATCTAAAATATACGGAGCTATTGTATCTGTGCATTTCATTTTTTTGCAGGGATTAAGGGCTACTTTTCCATCCGGTATTCTACGCTCAATATGCAAATGCGGGTTGCCAATTCCCGTGCTTCCGCTATAAGCTAGGGTATCCCCTTTTTTGAAAGGAATTTTTAGAGTAAGCTGCACGCTCGGCTTTTCTTTTTTAAGCATTTCTTTGCGAATCAAAGTGTCAATTTTTCTGTTAAATTCCGCAAGATGGGCAAACACCCAAATATGCTCGTCACTCGCTTTGAACTTGATGTAACGTCCATAGCCAAAAGCACCCCTTGCTGCAAATTCCACTATTCCATTGCTTGGCGCAACCACCGGCCAACCCTCCTCCATATCTGTTGAAAAATCTATTCCCGCATGGTAGCGCGTCCCTCTATTTTCCCCAAAAGAAGACGTTAAATAAGCCGTTTTGCCAAGCGGTTGATAAGGCGGTGCAGCCACAGCTGCAAGCGTTGCAAAAAAAATAAAGAAAATATTTAGTCTGCTACCCAAACTTTATTTCTGCCGTTTTGTTTTGCTTTGTACAGGGCTTTATCTGCTCTCTCAACTATGTAACTGTATTCCAAACCCTTGTGCGGAACAACAGCGCAAACCCCAATGCTAACAGTGAAATTGGTACGCTCACCGGTTGTTGTTAAAACAATTTCCTCTTCAACAGACCTGCGTATTCGCTCTGCAGTCACATTTGCCTGGTAAGAATTTGTAGCAGGTAGCAAAACCCCAAATTCCTCGCCACCTATCCGAGCTACAAAATCCGTGCTTCTTTTTAAATTGCTATTAAACACCTTCCCAGCCACCTTGAGAAGCTCGTCCCCCTGCCTATGCCCGTAGGTATCGTTGTAACTCTTGAAAAAATCAATGTCTATCATTAAAAAGCTCAAATTTACCTTTTCTCTCAAAGCCCTGTTCCACTCATGGACAATTTGCTTGTCAAAAGCCCTGCGGTTGGGGATTTGGATTAAACCATCCATAAGGGAATCTTGCTCTGCAAGCTCTTTTAGCCTCACAATTTCCGTAATATCGTTTAGCATAAAGAACATCCCGTCTGCTTCGTTTTCGCTCATTTTGTCTGCGAATACGTCAAAAGTTTTAATTTGACCATTTATATTTATTTTGTGATGATTCTCGTAGAAAGAGCGTTTTTTTGATATCTCGCTGAATATTTCGCTAACGGAATATTCGTTGAAGAGTTCCAGAAAGCTCCTGCCTATTAAATTTTCCGGGCGTTCTATGCCTAAAACCCTTTGAACCGACTGGCTAAGGTATTTTATTTCATTATTGTTATCTATCAATATAAGCACGTTTGGGGTTATTTTCATCAACGCGCCAAAGGAAGCAAAGGCCTTGTTAATGGCATTAGTTTTGCCAACCGCAAACTGCACAACCATAAAGAGCATAAAGCTAGCGCCAAAGAGCAACACAAAATGCACCCAAACATCGCCTTCGTTAAAATGATTTGGAAGCACAAAAATGCTGAGAGCCAAGTTTACAGTTTGGGTTACGGCAACCAAAGCTAAGAAATTCTTTATGCTAAAATATGTTACGCCAATAATTAAAATGAGCAAATAAAAATCGTAAAGATATTTAAAGGAATTCATAGCGAAAGATGCTGCTAAATAAAAGGCATACATGGTAAGTGGAATAACAAAAGGAAGGATTTGAAAGCGTTTCTTTTGCAGGAACAAGAATGTGCCAACTACAAGTGCAGAAACCACAGCTATTATGCCGGCAGAACGCACATTACCATTTAGAAGTTCTACAGCGGCCCTAAAAGAACAGAAAGACGCTATACAAAACCAGACCATGCGATTGGCACGGTCTCTATATTTCTGCTCTATTTCAGTCTCATACATCAGGGAACAAATATAGAAAATTACTACATTAGGCTTGTGCCTTTTATTTTTAATTCAATTTTTGCAGTTTTTTTAGCGGTTTCTCTGAGTTTTGCTGCCTCTCTTATAGGAATGGATGCCTTGGGTGCAGAGTCGCCGCCCCAGAATGCTGCTATAATCAGGAACGGGCTTGCCCCCCAGAATCCTGCACTCAATGCCTTTGAAAATAGAACTAAATTTGGGGTCACTATCCAATATGAATATGCAGAGGCTGAGAAAAACAGCAATGCCATAGCCATGAATTCCTTTACAATGCCTTCCATTTCCATGGTTTTGCCACTGGGTTTATTTGGGACATTTGGCATTGGACTTGAACAAAAATACTTTGCAAGCAACCGTCTAGAGCTTGCAGACACAGCTCTAGATGCAAATGTTTCTCTTAATTCCAGAACCGGCCTTTACGAACTTGCGCCGAGCTACTCCATTAGGCTCCCCTTCTTTTTAAGTGATTTGGCTGTGGGGGCTTCTTACAGGATTTTTTTTGGAAACTCCCACTCCCTTTTGGAACGCGGCAAAAGCAGGGAATGGAATGATGAAGCTTGGATAGCAAATGATGTTTTAATAACAGAAAGAGAAAGAGGTACTTATGAAACCAACGATGATTGGTGGCGAAATTTCGGTTATAGCCTGCACTTCCACAGAAAAACGGTGGACTACTTTGTCTCTTATTTTCCTTCCCTTTCAATGGAAAAAAACATAAAGAGAAATACTCAATTCAGCAATACAGACACACTACGCACAACAGATACAACCCAAGCATTTGCACTGTCTAGGCGTTTTGCTAGCGGCATTCATCTTCGTTTTTGGCAAAACCAAAATTTGAGCCTTGTATATGAGCAACACGAAGCCTTTTCTTGGTTTGCCGAATACAAGGTTACAGGCACAGGGCTTTTTTATAGTTCTTTTTTTAGAAGAAATAATTTTGGCATAAATGCTTGGTATGCAGAAAAATACACCAGAGAGGCACACGAATACGGTGCTTCCTTGCTTTCTGATTTATGGCTGGGGCGCAGGGGAACCCTTGTTGGGCTAGCCCTCTATGGTGGCTACAGGCAGGCAAAAGAAAAAGAACCATCTTGGGACGAAACTTTTTTTGGATTTAAACTTAACCTTACAGGTGTTGGCAATTGGGGAACTAGCTCTCGCCGCAGATAACCAAAAACTAGAATATTATGAAACCTCTTACACAAAACTTTGAATCGCTAAAATCGCAATTTATGCAAAACGCAGAACTTGAAAAAAAATTTCCAAAAGAAGTTTTTCAAGAAACTCAAAAATTTCAAAAGGAAACTTTTGCAAAAGATAAAAGCAGAGAGGATTTTCGCCATTTGCATATTGTTTGCATAGATCCAAAGGGTGCAAAAGACCACGACGATGCCATAAGCATAGAAGAAACTAGGAATGGCTATATCCTAGGAGTGCATATAGCAGATGTGAGCCATTTTGTGCGGCCAAACTCTGCACTTAGCAAAGAAGCCGAGAAGCGTGGCTATACTCAATACTTGCCTTGGACAGCCGTTCCCATGCTACCAGATATTCTCTCTGCAGATTTATGTTCTCTAAAAGAAAAAGAAAATCGCTTTTCATTTAGTTGCATAATAACTCTAGACAAAAAATGCAAAATAATCAAATATCGTTTTGCAAAAGGATTGATAAAGGTAAGCCGTTCCATCACTTATGAGCAAGCAATGGAATTATTTAAAAAAAGGGATAAAGAAATTTGCCTGCTAGCCAAGGTAGCTTCTAACCTGAAAAAAGTTCGCAACGAAGGCGGAATTTTAGAGATGGGCAGCACGGAATACCAATGCAGTTTTAACAAAAAAGGCGAACCGCTCCGCATAGTTCCAAGGGAAAGCGTTGCAAGCAATTCTTGGATAGAAGAATGTATGCTGGCTGCAAATAAATGCTGTGCCCTAGAGCTTCAAAGGAGAAAATTAAACGGCATTTACCGCATACACGATGCCCCAGACCCCAAAGATATAGAGGAGTTGATGAAAGAAGAGCCAAATCTATTCTTTGACTCCCCCATTAACCCAAGCAAACTTTTGAAAACCTATAAAGGCGATAACAGCCAAGACAAACGCATTTTTCAATTGTATTCGCACTTGGTTAAAAAAGCAAAGGACAAACCGCTTTTAATAAATAAAATTTTACGCAGCATGAAAAAGGCCCAGTATTCCGCAAAATGCAGCGGTCACTTTGCTTTGCATTGGAAAGACTACGCTCATTTTACCTCGCCTATTCGCCGTTATGCGGATTTATGGTGCCATAGAGAACTAGGAGGGCACAAAGGCACAGCCAATGACGAAATTTGCGGATATTTAAACGAAGCAGAAGTCAAAAATCAAAAAATAGAACGAAAGGCTTTGAAATTATGCACCAGCTATCTTTTGCAAAATCAAGTTGGGCAGGTGTTCAAAGCAGAAATTCAGAACATAGAGGAATTTGGAATTTTTATCTCTATTTCCAATAATACAGTTGCCATTGCAGACGGTTTGGTGCATTTACGCGATATTCCGGGCGATTTTTACATATATAATGAGGTTAAGAAAATTTTAGTTGGCAAACGTTCCGGAAAAAGATTTAAAATAGGCGACAAAATTACGGTAAAACTCATAAAAGTAAACCCCCTCAAAGGCGAAAACGACTTCAAAATTTTACACCGCTAGGCAAATTTCTACATTTACTAGCATGAGCGCAACCTCTCGCAGACATGGCAAAAACGTTCTTTGCATGATTATGGCCGGCGGCCAAGGCAGCCGCCTCTCTCCCCTCACCCGCGACCGGGCAAAACCGGCTGTACATTTTGGCGGCATTTACCGCATAATTGATTTTGTGCTAAACAATTTCATAAATAGTGGGGTATTTAAAATCAAAATTTTAACGCAGTTCAAATCAGACTCGCTAAACAAGCACGTATCTGCAGCGTGGAGTTTAAATCCAAGCACAGGGCAATATGTGGACTTGGTTCCCGCCCAAATGCGCACAGGAAACGAGTGGTATAAAGGCACAAGCGATGCAATTTTTCAAAACATAAATCTTATTACCGATGAACGGCCAGACCTTGTAGCCGTATTTGGCGGAGACCATATATATAAGATGGATGTAAACCAAATGGTAGATTTCCATATAAGCCACCAAGCTATGCTAACCATAGCGGCTATTCCCGTCCCCATTTCTGAAGCTGGCGAATTTGGCATTATAGAGGTGGACAAAGACAGTAAAATGATAGGCTTTGAAGAAAAGCCCAGTGGCACACCAAAGCAAATACCGGGGCGCCCGGGATGGTGCCTTGCAAGCATGGGCAATTACCTTTTTACAAGTAAATTTTTAGTGCGCCAGCTTTTGGAAATTCACCAGAACAACCCCAAAGCCATAGATTTTGGGCATAATATTCTACCTCATCTTTACCCAGGCCATCCCGTTTACGTTTATGATTTTAACACCAACGTAGTAAAAGGCGAATATCAAAAAACAAAGGGCTACTGGCGAGATGTTGGAACCATAGATGCTTTTTACGAAGCAAATATGGATGTATGCGTGCAAGATCCCATATTTGACCTTTACAACGAAACATGGCCTATACGCACCTTTAATTGGAATATGCCCCCCGCAAAATTTTCAAGAAGCGCAGAAAATGAGCAAGGAACAGCCATAAATTCTGTAATTTCTGCAGGTTGCGTTATAAGCAGCAGCAGCGTGGTAAATTCTGTTTTAAGCCCCGGCGTTACGGTTCAAAAAGACGCATTGGTAGAAGGCTCAATAATTTTCCCAGATGTAACAATAGGCCCCGGTGCAAAAATCCGCAGAGCTATTATAGAAAAAGGCTTGCACATCCCGGCAGGATTTGAAATTGGCTATAACTTAGACAGAGATGGTACGGTATTCCATTTAACTGAATCTGGAATTGTGGTATTAGCTAAGGATACGGTGATTAAGGGAAACTGATTTTTTTAGTTGAGAATTGAGAGTTGAAAATTGAGAGTTATAGAATCTATAGGTGATGCAATTTATGCTTTGTATGATGAACTTAGGCATATTGTTTATCTTTTGAGCGAGTCTGTATATTGGAGCACTCTTGGGCATTTTGATAAAATGCGTTTGCCTTTTAAGGGTGTGCTTTCGCTCCAAATGATACGGCTTGGGAGTTCTGCTACTTCAATTGTTTTTCTTTTGGTTTTTCTTGTTGGTTTAACGCTTTCCTTTCAATCTGCTATTCAGTTGGAACTTTTAGGCGCAGGCGTTTACTTGGTAAGGGGCGTTGCAGTTACCATGTTTATGGAAATAGGCCCGCTGATAACCGCAATTATTTTAGCAGGGCGTTCCGGTTCTTCCATAACGGCAGAAATTGCATCAATGGTTGTTCAAGAAGAAGTTAAGGCTCTGCGGGTTATGGGCATTCATCCTGTTCAATATCTGGCTTTGCCAAGGTTCCAAGCTATGAGCATAGCCACCCCCATGCTTACCATGCTAGCCAATATAGCAGGTTGTTTTGCCGGCTATTTGGTAGCAGCACTTTATGTGGGGCTACCAACATCTCTGTTTTTATCTGAGCTTAGGGAATCGCTTTCTATAATTATCGTGATAAAATCTCTTTTCAAGGGATTAATTTTTGGGTGGATAATAGCTTTGGTGGCTGTTTCAAAAGGCCTTTCTGTGCGAGGCGGAGCAGATGCCGTGGGCACAGCTACAACAAAATGCGTTGTGTTTTCCATAACAGCAATAATACTAGCAGACGCCGCATTTTCCTTTGTGTTTTATTAGTTTTCTACTTTACCCACAATGCAAGAAAAGGAAGAGCAACCTGGCAAGGTTCCGTTAAAAGCAATACTTAAAGGAAATGCAGCACGTGCGGCTGTTACCCCTGCTGCTATGGCTGGGTTTAATGTTGCAAATTTTCAGTTGAATCCTGCGGCAAGAGAAACAACAGAAGAACGCTTAAAAAACGAAATTGCCGGCCTGCAATCCCAAATAGCCACGCTTAACGGAGAAATAGCAAATTTAAAAAAGAAATCAGAAGAAGATGCAAAAGCTTCTTATGATAAAGGTATGCAAGAAGGCAAGGCTCTGGGTACAACAGAGGGAGAAAAAAAAGCCCTTGAAACATGGAATAACAAATTAAAAACCCTGCAAACAGAAACAACAAAAACACTTGAAGCCTTAGCTGCCCAGCAAAAGGAAAATTTTGAAAAAATTGAAAATGCTACCGCAGAAATTGCCCTTGCTGTTGCAAAAAGAATTTTTTGCGAAGAAGTTGCCACAAACTCAAATATAATACCCAGAGTTTTGAAAGAAGCATTCACATTCTTGGGGCAAGAAGAAAATCTAAAAGTTCGCCTAAACCCCTTAGAAGTGCCTGCTGTAGAAGAAACAGCTTCTTTTTGGAAGCCAGCAATGGCTTCAATAAAAAATGTAGAATTCGTTTTTGACGATACAATAGAAAAAGGCGGTTGCATATTAGAATCAGAAAACGGCTCATCTGTAGATATGCGTTTGCAAACGATTTTTGGGCACATAGAAGATGCGGTTAAGCAAATTTATTCAAGCCAAGCACCTGCCCAGTTAGAATGATCGCAATCTTTATCTCCATTATCCAGCGTTTCTAATTCCAAAGCATTAACTCCGCTTATATCTATGCTGAGCGAATCTATTTCGTGGGAGGTTAAAACCTTTGAGCGGTAAAGTTGTTTGCCGTCTCCTTTCACAATCCAAATAGCACCGTTGCCACAGGCAGATTCATCGTCTAAGCCTATATAGCTGTGGATTTTTTTATATGCGCCATTTAAATTCCAAACAAGTTTTGATGGTGCGTGCGAACCTACCCCAAATCCAAAAATTCTTCCGTCTATTTTAATAGTATTGTTATCTACAGTTTTTCCAATTTTAGGTTCACCCCATTCCTGTGCCCAATTATTTGGTTTTGAGTCTTGGAGTAAACGGTTATCTTGGGAGCGAATAAAGAATTGTACTTCTTTTTTAACGGTGTCGCTCTCTGGGAATGCCACTAGAGTTGCATAGTACATGCCGGGATTTTCCACAGAAAAATTATTTGCGCTCTTTTCCAAATCCAAAAGTTTATTATTCAAAAGGATTTGGTAGTCAACTAGAGTATCTTGTAATTTCCATTCTATTTCCTTTTTTTCAATGTTCCATCTTATGCTTGCCGCATAATTGGACTCCCCTCTTCTTTTTCCTATTTTGTAGGCTTCAAGTGGGTAACCAAAAGGGCGGGTTTGCGAAAAAATTCTCTGGTTTTTGTATTGGTTCAAAATTGCACCTATGGTGCTTGTAGTCTTAAATCCCACAACTCTTGAATTTCTATCCACATCGCCATAGCCGTCTTGCCCACGCACTATGTAAATATTATCATTGGAAAAATTACGCCATTCCTCCAACTCATTAGGAGACCAACCCAAAAATTGCCGCTCAGAAAATCCGTTTAATCCGCTTGCCAACATTTGCCAAGGGCGGCCATAGATAAATATGGAATTTTGCGGAAGTTTTTTTAACTCGGTATTTAAAAAATCCTCTTCTGCTAGGAGTTTATTTTTATTGTATAATATATTGTTGTTAAAACTTTCCTTGTGCTGCACAGAAAGATAAATAGCCAAAACCGCCACCGCACCACACACAATTTTAGACCTGCCCCTTGATGCATCGCATAAACCCATTGCCATAACAATGGCAAAAAGCGGCAATGCTACAAGCACATATCTTTGGTTAATATCAATTTCAAATGTGCCAGAAACATTGAAAAGTATAACTCCTATTTGCAAACAGAACAGAGCAAAGAGCAAGGCTGCCCATCTGTATTTTTTTTGAATGGCAATTACGTATAAAAGCCACGCAAAACTTGCAAATAGCAAAAGCGTATAGCTGGTGTAAAACGGATTTTTCAAAAGCCCGTTTGGACTAAGCCCCGCATTCCACATTATTTCAATATTGCTCTTTAAGTTATATGTAAAATTTGCAAATGAATGCGCCGCGTGTGCGCCTCCCTGAAAATCATAGCCTCTGTAGGCGATCATGGTATTTATGGCGGGCCAAGAAGCCAATATAACAAGTGCGGTAAAAATAGCCAAGCGATTAGGCTTTTCTTTGAAATAGGAATAATAAAAAAGAGCAAAGGGAATAAAGCAAAACAAAGTTTCTTGCCTTGTTTGCGCAAAAAATCCTAGCAAAGGAATTATCAAGGCAAAATGCTTAAAAGAAACCTCTTTGGGTGGAATAAGGGAATAAAAAGCCAAAAGCATGGCAAACAGAAATACATATAAAACTTCCGTTGAGGCACTGCGGGATTGCATCAAAAATATGGGCTGGCTCAAAAGAAAAATCGCGGCGGTTAATGCAAGCCATTCATCCTTTGTAAACCTGAACATGGCAAAAAACAACAGAGCCGCAGAGCAAAGGGCTAAGGGCAAATTTATGAGCAAAGCTGTGTTTCGGTTTGGCTCTGCAAACAAAAATGCAAGGGATTGAACAAAGCCAAAAGCTTTGCCCTTAAAATTATTCACCACATCTTTGCATTCAAGGGCACCGTCTATCCACACGCCCTGATTGCACACCCCGCCATTCTTAGCAAAACGCATTTGTAGAGCCATGGATTCCCAACTGGTTTCGTCGCTAAGAACTCTGTGCTGCAAGCTGATTTGCGTTGTTGCAAAAACAGCGGTTAAAATTAAAAGAACAGCCAACCCAAGCATGGATATTTTTGAAGGCAAATGTTTTTTTGCTCTTTGGAAAATTTCTTTTGCGTTCCAAATTAAAGCTATGCAAATCCATATAAATACGGCTAGAATTGCATAATAGCCCTGGTCTATGTCCCAAGATTTTGCAGTATTCTGCGGAATTTTTTGGAACAATAAAAAAGCTACCGCCAGCACGGGAGCGGTGTAAATAAGGGGAAGAAATTTACTGAGCATTGAGATAATAAAGCCCCACTAGTTTATTATCCTGGCGAAGCGCTAAAAGTTGTTTGCCCTTGGAAAGCGTTCCTTTTATTTCGTAAAGGTTATCGCTTTTATAACCTGATTCCAATTTGTTTCCTTTGTCTAAATTTGGGACCAGCAATGTTTCTTTTGCATCCACTCCGCAATCGTACTTTTTGGCAGATTCGGAAAGTATAGGATAAGATGTAGCTTCTACAAGGGAAGATACCGAAGTGGATATTTTATAAAGAACGGTTATGTTAGCAGGAACGTTTCTTGGAGCCGGCAAAACCATATTTTTTTTCTCTTTTTTCTTGGTAGAAGGATTTTCCCCTTCAGAGACGAATTTTGCACGCAAGCTAAAAACGTCACCTTTGCAGGTTGGTTGCCAAATTGCCCAGTCGTTGGTTATCTTTTCTGCACTTGAGCCTTCAAGGGGGCGGTAAAGCCCCGGAGTTACTTCTTGGCTATATATATAAACGTCTTGGGTTGCTTGCATATTTTCTTTGCTTATGGTAAATTCTGCGTGCCCTTTTGAGTACTTGCTCTTGCCGGCTTCTACTGTATAGGTGCCGGGTTCAAGGCCTTCAAATTTGAATTTGCCATCTGGTAAGCCACCTGGAATTTTTTGCGAGCTATGTATGGTGCCTTTTACATACACAGTAGGTAATTCAACAGCCTTTCCGCTAAACGGGTCTATAACCGTACCGGAAATCGAACCTTTTTCGCAAGCCACAAGTGCAAGCATGCTAAGCGCAATAAATGGTAAAGATTTTTTCATAGAAGTTAATGTAGAAAAATTGACCGAAGTCTTTTTTCTATCTTCCCCTCTTATGCAAGCTTGCCATCCAAACCGCTTCAAACACATTTTCGCCATTTTTGGCGTTGCCTTCTTTTTGTCCTGCTCAGAAGACCTTAAACCCATAGAAGACCGCCGGTCTCTAGAAGACATACTGGCTGCGTCAAGTTCTTCAAGCGAAGTGGAAAATTCCTCTTCCAGCGTAGAAGCCTCGCCTTCTTCCAGTAGCATTTCCCCAAGTAGCAGTTCGGTTGCGGTACAGTCCAGCTCATCCAGCGAGGAAACGTTGCCTTCTTCCAGTAGTGTTGCTCTGAGCAGCAGTTCGCTTGTGGCACCGTCCAGCTCGTCAAGCGAGTTACCGAGCAGCAGTTCGATTGTGCCAAGCAGTTCATCCTTAGGTTTGTGTGCAGATGTTGATATATCTAAAACTACACATTACGGCATAGAGAAAATGCGGTTTTGCGATGAGCATGATGGTAATGTATATGTATATGTGGTTATCGGCACTCAAACTTGGATGGCAGAAAATCTGAATCGCAACATCGGCAACAGTGCATGCTATAAAGGCATACCAGCTAACTGTGTAAAATATGGTAGGCTTTACGATTACTTAACCGCTATAACTGCTTGCCCTTATGGTTGGCATTTGCCGAGCGAAGAAGAATATAAATCGTTGACGACTGTTCACGAGGCTAAGAAGTTGAAAGCAAGATTTGATTGGGGCAATGACGGCAATGGTACGGACGATTACGGCTTTTCTGCTTTGCCGGGCGGTGGCTATGATAATGATGCTACAGACTATTTCGGCGAGAGCACCAGCGGCTTCTGGTGGACTGCCGACGAAAACACCGACAACGGCATAGGCATATCTATATCCGCTGCCTACGATGCTTTCATAATGGCGTACGGAAACTATGGAAAGTCATCGATGTTATCCGTCCGTTGCGTCAAAGACTGAGCGGCTGGGGTAAAAATTTTATGCTAACACACTAATAATCTTTCAACCAATTCCAAAAAATAATCCTCGCTCCAAATTTCTGTGCTGTTGGGATTTTTTAAAAAAGGTGTTACATCGTTTTTAACAGCATTTATATCAACGGATTTTATTGTATTTGCAAGGGCAAGTTTTAGGTGTTTTTCATCTTTTATTTTCCCGCCTGTGTCGCCAAATTGCTTTGCTCTAGCTATAAAATGCTTTATATTGAGCGGAATTTTATTTTTAATATACCACTCAAAATCAAACCAGTCTCGCCCCTTAACTCTCATTTTCCAATTTCTGAACAAAAACGCATGAACTTTGCCTGCGAACAAACACGGCAGTGTAAAACAGCGAACATTAAAAGAAAACGGTTGCAAAAGCAGTTTGTTTTCTGTTTCAAAATTTAACGGTGGCAAAATATCTACCTCAATTTTTATTTTCACCTGCTTTGCTGTCTGAAATTTTATGTCGTAAAATTGTGAAGTATCCTTTAAAAAAGCAGATTCAATATTTGTTTTTTTAGGCTTTTCTTTTTTAGAAAGTTCAACGGTTTTTCCCATGGATAAAAATTCATCCCTTATAAAAGAAAAGTAGTTTTGCAAATCAAAGTTTTTGTTCTCCTGCAATAGCGAAAAATCCATATCTTCGGAGAATCTCGGCAAATTATAAAACAGCCTTAAACAGGTTCCGCCATAGAATGCGGCTTTTTCAAAAAAGTCACTGCGAGAAAGCCCTGCAAGCGTAATCTGCTGCATAACTTCTCGGAGTGCATTATTCTTTTCTTCCGTTGTTGTGGCTTTATATTGAGAAAGCATATCATCAAACGCATTCATTCAGTACCTCTTTCAGATATAACAATTCTTTGGATTTTTTACCGGCTTTTGCGCATTCTTGAACAATGCGGGTATTCCATTTTACGGCGGAAAAATCAATTCGCAAATCCTGCTCCAAAAAATTGAGCATGGATTTTTTGGATGAAAATTTTAAATTCGCAGTTGTTAGCAATAAATCGCACAAGGCTTTTTCTGGAGTTGCAATTAAGTAGGCGTAGTCTTTGCCTGCAAATTCTTGTTTAAATCCTATGGCATAAAGCTGTTTTGGAATGCTTTGATATTCAAATAAACCTAATTGGGTTTGAAATTTTTTGCTCCTTTTAAATGTTACGGAGCGCAAGGTTTCCGTTCTTTCCGGTATAATCCCATAAAAAGAAAGCGCACTTTCCAGTGAAACATAAGATGGTCCGTACAGATGGTTAGCTATAAGTTCCCGAGAGAGCAGTTGTCCGTGAATTTTTGCCGAACACACATACAATCCTTTTTTTATTCTTATCAGTTCCCCCTTTTTTTCCATGTATGAAATCTTATCTTTAGGAGAATTGTAATTGGCGAGCGAGGCGTAAAGGTTCGCCGTGCGCAACGGAATCACTCCGTAATTGTCTAAAATACCGTGGAGCATAGCACAAATATAGTAAAATTTGCACAGATAATCGGAAAAAATCCGATTTAGTGGGTAATATTGATTTATAAATGACGGCTCCGAGGGAAAATTTGTCAGAGTTTTTTGTTTTCTATATTCCCAAATGGAGCTATCATGTTAAAGCATCTCCTTGTTTTCCTATTCTGTGTTGCCACGGCCACCCACGCCGCCAACACCCTAGCCGTTTTAGAAATAATCCCAAAATCGGAAATAGAAGACATAAGCATAACAGAAATGCGGCACCTAACCGATGAACTCCGCAAACAAGCCGTCCTAGCCCTACCAAACAAAGGCTACTCCATCCTTACAAGAGACAACATGCTGGCCCTAATGCCCCCAGACGAAAAAGAAGCCGAATGCCTAGCAGAAAGCTGCGCAGTGGAAATAGGCAGGGCAATAGGAGCGGAATACATAAGCCAAGGAAGCCTAGGCAAATTCGGCAGTGAACTCAGCGTATCGATAGAACTCTACGAAACGATGAGCGGCAAACTGCTCGGCAGCATAGTAATGGAAAGCCCCGACATAAAAGGATTGCTCGTAGCCATAAGAGAACAAGCCCCGGCCCTATTCTCAAGAGTAGAAACCAGCAAAGCCCTAAAAATAGAAGACCCAAAACCAGACAACTCTCAACTCTCAATTCTCAACTCTCAACTAACCCAAGACTCCCCCAAAAAGAGCAACACCCCAACATGGATAGCCATCAGCTTGGATGTATTGGGTGCAGCCGCCCTCGGCTTTGGAATCTACCAGCACATTCAAAAAGAAAAATTCTACAAGGACTACAAAGGAATGCCCGAAGGCAAGCCCGGAAAAGAATACGACACCGCCTTGAAAAAAGCCAACAATGCACAAGACCTTAGAGATATAGGTTTTATAGCGGGTGGTGTGTTGCTGGGTGCGGGGATTGCGGTGCATATTTGGTTTTGAAAATCCCTCCATGCTATTTATTATATTACCGATGTGAGGAAAAAAATATGAAGAATCCAGCCCCTATCCGCAAGATATTGCAGGCTTTGTATTATATCCAAAGCAGGGCACCTGCCGGCAATAAAGACAAGAATAGCATAATGTACCTGCTTAAGATGATATTCTTTGCAGATCGCTATCATCTGCGACATTTTGGAATCACGGCTACAGATGACATATATTTTGCTATGAAGCACGGTCCCGTAGCTTCTTTTACTTGGGATTTATTGAAAAATAGCCGATATTCCGCCGTTAAGCCATTAAGTGAAATTTATGTGTCTATAGAAAAGCAGGATGAAGACGAATTATCGGAAAGTTTCAGAGAAGCCCTTGATTTTGCATTGAAGGAATTTGGGAACTATAAAAGTTTTGAACTGAGCGACATTACGCATTGCTACCCGGAATGGCAAAGACACGAGGCTGATTTGGCCACAGCCGATAGAATACAAATGGACATGAGAGATTTTTTTGATGACCCTATGGATGAAGATTGCTTCAAGAAATTTCACATAGAAAACGACCCCTTCAAAGATGATGAGGAATATCTCTTTTTAAGGAAAGAGCATTACAATGCCTATCATATTTCCCGATAACTTATTTGAGATTGAGAAATGGAAAGCCTTCAAGGGAAATTACCCTCTTGGCTCTGATGTTGGTCACCGCATTATTATAGTCTGCAAGCACGGCGGAACATTAAGCTATTTCTATGTTACATCACAAATAAAAAAAGCCCGCATCTTGGCAAGAGACGATATAAAATCATTAGTCCAGATTGATAGCACTGATTGGGATGTTTTGACTAAGGAATCTTGCATTCAGTGCAATAAAGATAATTTATCGCAAATTAGCGAAGTCGAATTTAGAAATGATTATGCGGCAGGCAAGGTAGAAGTACTTGGTGAAATTCCTGAAAAAGTCAAAAAATCAATAATTTCCGCTATCTGTTCTTCAAAATCATTTACAGATACAGAAAAGGGAAAATACACCATTTAATTCTCCTAATACAATCTCCCATATCCTAAACCCAAGCGAATAAATTGGCATTTTACTATATTGCTTATATGAAAGCTAATCGTAACTATTATGCTTTGG
>LIUI01000149.1 GCA_001462235.1 Fibrobacteria bacterium GUT307 | reverse complement strand
GTTTTTAAGGGACGACTAGTTAATATAAAGCCCTTCGGTCAGTGTAAATCTTTGGCCAATCCAGCGGTGGCTTCGGCAACAGCGGCGAATTACGGCAGGTTGCAGGAAATGCCCTGCATTCCCAACACTACCACCCCTTGGCTCAATGGCAAAATGAGTTTTTTGGTAAAAGGCCAGCCGGCCTTGCTGGATAGCAGCAAGTGTATGTGCTTATGGGCAGGTGTTATTGAGATAACGGATGCCGGGCAGAGACTTATGAGTTGCGGCGGCAGTGCTCAGGTTTCTCAAGATACGGGAATGGCATCAAGTAATAGCAATGGATTGACTTTGCAAGGTACAGGAACTAGTTCGGCAGGAATTGGTCAAGCAACATCTCAGGGAATTGCAAGCAACGGCCAAGTGTCGCAAGGTACGGGAGCCAGCACGGGAAAAATTAAGGAAATATATTGGAGTTATGGAGAAGATCATAAACGATTGTCCGACAAATCTCGATTTTATGTGGATTTAAACCT
Source organism: Fibrobacteria bacterium GUT307 (assembly GCA_001462235.1). Classification (GTDB taxonomy): domain Bacteria; phylum Fibrobacterota; class Fibrobacteria; order Fibrobacterales; family Fibrobacteraceae; genus Fibrimonas. Next base: position 28,069 of record LIUI01000149.1, on the reverse strand, counting down.
TCATGTTAAAACAGAAAATTACAAAGATGGCGATATAGTAAGTATTACAATAAAAAGAAAAGATGGGCAACTATTGTTTGGCACTGCCCAAACGCTTGATTTGAAAGGAACCGTTTCCAACAATGAAGTTGTGTTTGCAAATGCACTTAAAGAATATACTTTGAATTTGAATGAAGAAGGCACGGAAAGAGATACATTTTTGGGAACTTAAAAAGGTTCACTTTGGGAGAAAATGAAAATGAGTGGCATTGAAATAGAAGCAAAATGTGAAGGCAAAACTACCTCTATTAAGTGTATAAGACCTAAATGGGAAGACATCTTTCGCGGGTATCCGAAAAGGAAAAAAAACGAAGAAGATGAAAAATATGGCGACAAAGAATATAAAGATGAAGATCCATATAAAGTATTAGGCTTTCTCTTCTATGACAGGCCAGGTGGCATCGGAGATGCTTGCGCAGCAAGGCTTTCCATTGCATTGCTAAATGCAGGAATAAATATAGATATAAATGGTGATAAGAATATTAAAGAATTTAGGTCAACTATAGAAGAAGAGAAAGAAATAAAAGGGAAAAAAGTAGTTTCAACAGAAACAATAGTATTAGAAAAAATAACAAAGGGTGATATTTCAGATGGAGAAAACTTAGAAACTCGCCCTATTAATAATTTAAATGGGAAAAATGTGATACTTACAGCTGAAAAAATGAGACATTGGTTGTGGAAGAAATGGGGAAAAGCTGATTATATAGTTTATTTCCCTAAAGAATTAGAAGATTTGCAAAAACAATTTAAAGGCAAGAAAGGCGTTTATATTATGAGACCTAATTATCCAGCGACAACCTCAGAAAAGACCGGGTTCAATGCCTCTGGGCACTGTACTCTTTGGACAGGAGAAGATGTTATTGGAAAACATTATGCTGATGTGGCAGGTGGTACTTTTGCAGCATATTTATGGGAGTTGAAATGAAAAATATCATAGTATTGCTGATATTACTTAGCATGACTGTTTTTGCTCAGCAGAAAAGCTCTTTTACTGACTCCAGAGACGGCAAGGTATATAAAACCGTCAAAATAGGCACGCAAATCTGGTTGGTGGAGAATTTGAATTATGATACAAATGGTTCAAAATGCTATGAAGATAATTCTGACAACTGTACCAAATATGGGCGTCTTTACGACTGGAATACGGCATTGGAAGTCTGTCCGAGTGGTTGGTATTTACCGAGCGAAAGCGAGTGGTGGGATTTGATGAATGCTGTTGGCGGTGCAGGCGGGGCTGGGACAAAATTGAAATCCAAGAACGGTTGGGATGAAGAAGATGAAGGAAAGCCTAACAATGGCACGGATGAATTCGGTTTTTCTGCTCTGCCGGGCGGCAACGGCGACTCGGATGGTAGTTTCAGCAATGTTGGTGCCGCCGGCTTCTTCTGGACTGCCACCGCGTTCCCGAGTACCGACGACATCGCCTACAGTTGGTGCATGTACTACGGAATGGCACTTTGGGGCACCTCTAACAAGTCATTACTATATTCTATTCGTTGTTTGCAGGAAAACCATTAATTTTACTTTTCTATATTCCAAGCGATGCCTATAAAAGACATAGATTCGCGTATTCTTTCTGATATAAAAGGAAAAGGCAATTTTGCCGAAGATGCTTTGCTTTCTGAAAATGCAGCCAGGAACTCCGGCGCGCTTAGGTATATTGTAGAAAACCGCGAAAACGAAATTCGCCCTCCGTTTTTTCACGATACCGACCGCATTATACATTCCAAAGCCTATACTAGGTATATAGACAAAACGCAGGTATTTTACCTATGCTCAAACGACCATTTAACGCATAGAGTGCTGCATGTTCAGCTTGTTGCAAAAATAGCCAGGACAATTGGGCGGGTTTTAAGATACAACGAAGATTTGATAGAGGCAATAGCCCTTGGCCACGATGTTGGGCACGCCCCATTTGGGCATACAGGGGAAAGATTTGTTTCTGCTTTTTTGAAGGGAAAAAAAGACGGCTGTTTTTGCCACAATGCGCAGAGTTTTAGGCATTTGCACGAAATAGAAAAAACCGAGTCCAAAGAGCATATAAATTTATGCGTTCAAACTCTTGATGGCATTCTTTGCCACAATGGGGAATGGCTTGTTGAGGAATATAAAAACAATCCCGGAAAAAATAAAGAGATGCTTTTTGAGGAGTATCAAAGATGCCTTGTTGACGAAGGTGCAACAAAAAATCTGCGCCCTATGACAATGGAGGGTTGCGTTGTGCGGGTTTCTGATGTTATTGCTTATATAGGCAGGGATATAGAAGATGCCATTGCGGTGAATTTGATAAAAAGAGAGGATATTCCCGCCGATATTTGCGAGGTTATAGGCAATTCAAACAAGCTAATAGTAAATTCCCTTGTTTTGGATATAATAAATAATAGCTACGGTAAAAATTCAATAGCGTTTTCAAAGGATGTTTTCAACGCTTTAGATAAGTTAAAGGGGTGGAATTACGATAATATTTACAATAACCCCAAAAAAATGTCTGAGGATTCTAAGATAGAGGTGATGTTCAACTTTGTGTTAAACTCCATTTCCAGCGAAAATTTGCAGGGAAATATAAAAGTTCAATACGAAAAATGGAAATCCGAGCAAAGCGAGCTATATTTTAAGTCAAATGGCCCTGCACGTATAGCCGCAGACTACCTTTCTGGCATGACAGACGATTTTTTAATGAGTTCTTACAGGGAACTTGTTGTGCCAAAATCTTTTGGATTTAATTTTGCATAGCTGGCATAGCCGTTATTTTGCAACAAACGTTGACGTTTTTCTATAGAAAAATGCAAAAAAATAAAAAAATTGAAAAAAATCGGAAAAATCAGGTTTTTTTTTCTATATTGCGAAACGGTGAATTTTGGAGAATTCTATGGATTGGAACAGAGCATTTGACAGAAGATTGGATTTTATAGCCAAATATCGCAGTTTGGACAAAAGGATACCTTTAGAAAAAAAGAAGGCGTTGCATTACTTAAACCAGCAAAAAGGTTGTTTTCACGCCTTTCAATACACAAATAAAATTCTAGAGCTATTCATATTCCTAGACGAAGAAAATAGCATAGAAACATCACTTTCTTACCTCTCCTCAGACCTTAAAAATCTTGGCGACGTGCTCCTGCGCACCGCAAACCCCACAAACCCGTTTTTCCTGGCCGTTAGGGAAGAAGTCCCAACATGGCATGCAGCAGAAGCCATAGATAGCACAGAAGCAGATACGGAAACTGACGATTTTGGCAATAGCGACGGCGAAAACGAGCAAAAACTGGAAATTACCATAATGCGCACAGACGCAGGCAAAGATATTACCGACTACGAAATGAAACGAACCCTAAAAGACCTAAGAAAAAGGCTCAAATCATGGAAAGAAGAACTGCACGTAATAGCAGATATAAGTGCCGAATTCGACGATATGGACGACTCCGACTCCGAAGATGCCGTACTCCGGCTCTCACTGGAAAACGCTCCGCTCCGCATAAAAAGCAAAAGAGGCGAACTATTTGTGGGGTTTGTACCCATCCAAGAAATCTACGACTACCATCTTGAACTCGGGCGCCGCCATAAAGCAAAACACAATATGATGATAGTAAGCTCCAATATCCGCACTTACTTAGGCAGCCAAACCTATACAAACGCAAGCCTTTTAGACGCCTTCCTTGGCATGAAAAAGAACGGAACAATAGAAGAATTCCCATTTTTGCACAACGGAATGACTTTAACCGGAGACGATTTGCGCCCGGAACAATCAGATGGCAAATGGTTCCTCTCTATAGACCACCCAAAAATAATAAACGGTGCCCAAAGCCTTTTTACCTACGAGCAATACGCCAGCAGAGAAACTAGCCCGGTAAACCCGCTTGTTCTGGTAAAAGTAGTTATCCCATACCCCTCAGAAACCGAAGAACATGAATCCGGGAACTTTGTTCGCCTTGTAACAATGGCAAATAACCGCCAAAACCCGGTATTCAGCTACCACTTGCGTGCCGCAGATGATTTGCAATTCTTTATTTGGCAAAAAATGCAGGCAGAAGGTTTTTACTATATATATAAAGAGGGAGTTCGCCCAAAAACGCGTACACGCAAACTAGAAGTCCGTATGCGCCCGGAACTATCCAAAACCATGCTTCTTTTAGATGCCAAAATAACAGAAAGCCGTGCTTGCGACCAAGTTTTTGACCAAGAAAGTTTTTATCAACGATGTTTTGGTGCATTCTATAGGCAAACCACCGAACACGAAAGCCCCTTTGTACGTCTTTGCATCATCTATACAAAAGCATGGCAACTGTTAGGCAGGTTGCCGCTAAAAATAAAAGCGGTAACACCCGGGCAAGGAACTCGCATAGAACCAAACAAAGATAACCCGCTAACTATGGTTTCTTGGTATGGCGGCAAATTAGAAGATAAATTTGCATTCCGTTCTGCTATTCGCGAAGTAGCAATAGCCTTGGCTCTTCGCTATTGGCTGCATTTTGGAAGGCCTTTTAGAGATTTCCAAACCCTGCAAGACAACGAAAACGAATTCAACGCCTCAATAGTAAGGTTTGTAAAAAGAATTTTAGAAGGCGCGCTCTCCAAAGTGATAGTCACAGAATACAAAGACAACTCAAGGTTTTTCGATATCCTTAGAGTAATAGACAACGAAACAGGCGAAACAGTAGAGAGGCGTATATGGAAAGGATTTACCAACACAGATGTTTACAATAACATTCTAGACATCATGGGTAAAAGCGATCCTGCATGGGAAAAGTGCAAAGGCGGCTTGGACGATATCTGGGATTAGCATGGTTTGGGTTATTATTCTTGTATTTTTGCCCTTTGTTTTGCTTATAGGTGGAATTCTGTTTTTTAACATTTATTTGCGAAAACAAATCACAAAAGATACAACCCCTGCACCAACTTTAGACCAAGCTTATATAGAAGCAGAAAGAGCAGCCCCAGAAGACGAAGAATTTGTAGGCACATCCGATAAAGCGGAAGAAAATAAGGAGGGTAGGGAAAGTCTATGAGCGATATTGCAACAATGGCAAAAAAAGCAGAGGCATACTTGGAGGCTGCCGGCAAGCAAACAGAAGAAAAATTAAAGGAATATGTCCCTAGCGAAAGCGAAATACCCGTTAGTTTGCATTCCGCAATGCGTTATGCTTTACTTGCGGGTGGCAAAAGGCTTCGCCCTGCTCTTGTAAAAGCCGCTTATGATTTTTTTGGCGGCAAACCCTTAGATTCAATTTATCTGGCAATGTGTTCTTTAGAAATGCTGCACACCTTTTCCCTTATACACGACGATTTGCCCTGCATGGACGATGATGATTTTCGCCGAGGGAAACCAACAACCCATAAGGTTTACGGAGAGGCAACAGCGGTTTTAGCCGGCGATGCCCTTTGCATTTATGCTTTTGAATTGATTGCTAAAACCGGGAATATTACCGTTGTAGAGGAATTAGCACGTGCGCTTGGCACAAAGGGCATGATAGGCGGGCAAATTATAGATACCGAGTCTGAGGGGAAAGCTGTTGACCTAGCAACGGTGGACTATATCCATTACCATAAAACTGCTGCCTTAATAGAGGCTTCACTGGTGATAGGTGCCTTGCTTGCAAATGCTAAAAAAGAGGAATTGGAGCTTATAAGGGGGTTTGGAAAGGGAATAGGGCTTGTTTTTCAAATTGTGGACGATATTTTAGACATAGAGAGTTCAACCGAAGAACTTGGCAAAGATGTTGGTTCAGATGTAAAAAACGGGAAAGCGACCTACCCTGCGGTCTTGGGTTTGGAGGTTTCAAAGCAAAAAGCGATGGAATTTTACAATGAATCCCTTACATATTTGGAAAAATTGGAGGGTAAGGATACGGAAAATCTGAAAAATATAGCCGCATTGATTATTTCCAGAACTCATTAATTGGATAGGGGCTCGCAACGCCCCTACATGAAAATTACTATCTTATACCTATGAATAAGAAGAATCTCTTTATCGCCTCTGTCACTATGAATGTGGCATTGATTATCATTATCTTTCTAGTAAAGAACAATGCAACTGCTCAAGCCCAAGAGTTTGTAAAAAAAACCTTGGAAGACAGCAAATACCAAATAGGGCAGGTCAGTGACAATGTTCAAAACAATAACTTGTTATGGACTCTCATAGACAGCACTTGGAAAAGCCCCGACAAATCCAAGACGTTTGTTAAAAAACTTGCCGATATTCAAAGGGTTCCCCGTTGCAACGGTAAAAATTGTACCGGAACTGAGGACGAATCCCGCCTGAGAACCGTTGTAAGCAGCAATGCTCAAGACCGCAGCATAAAGGTTGGCTGGGGTAGTAAAGGAAAAGAATCAATCAAATACTCCTTTAAAGTCATTTATGACCAAAAAGACAAATTTGTGACCATAGATGCAAGCGACCTTCTGGGCAAAACTTCAAATGACAACCTTGGAGCAGAAGGTGAAGAGCCAGAGGAAGAAGCTACCGAGTAAAAAAGATGAAAATTAGTTTAAATTGGTTAAAAAGATTTATTGAACTAAAAGCATCCGCAGAAGAAATTTCCTCAAAGCTAACGAGTTTGGGTTTTGAAATCGAAGGTGTAGAGGAATTTGGAAAAACCTACAGCGGTTTGCTTATAGCAGAGGTTCTGGAATGCAACCCGCACCCAGACAGTGACCATTTAAGCCTCACAAAAGTTTTTGACGGCAAAGAAAATTTGCAAATTGTTTGCGGCGCGCCGAATGTAAGAGCGGGCATAAAAGCGGTATTGGCTCCTATAGGTGTAGAGCTACCCTTGCCGGATGGCAAAAGCCTGAAAATGAAAAAAACAAAAATTCGCGGAGTGGAAAGTTTTGGAATGCTCTGTGCAGAAGACGAAATTGGTCTTTCCCAAAACCACGATGGAATTCTTATTTTGCCTCCGGATGCCCCGGTAGGCAAACCATTCACAGATTTAGGACATTACGACACTGTATTTGGAATAAATGTAACCCCCAACCGCCCGGATGCCCTTTCGCACCTAGGCATAGCAAGGGAATTGGCGGCAGCATTTAATTTACCAATAAAACCTCAAAATCGTCTGAACCCCGATACCCCCGATTTTAAGGATTATAAGGATTCTCAACTCTCAACTCTCAATTTAACAGTTACCGCCCCCGTAGCTTGCCCTCATTATGTTGGCCGAGTGATAAACGATGTGAAAATTGCACCAAGCCCGGAATGGATGCAAAAATTATTAAGAGCGGTTGGAATGAACCCCATAAACAATGTGGTTGATATTACGAATTTTGTTCTTATGGATATAGGGCAGCCTTTGCATAGTTTTGATTTAGGTAGGCTGAATGGTGGAGAAGTGAGAGTTCGCTTTGCAGAAGATGGAGAAAAATTTACAACCCTTGACCATAAGGAACATGAGTTACAAAGCACGGATTTAGCCATTTGCGATGGAAACCGCCCAGCTTGCCTTGCTGGCGTTATGGGCGGTTTGGAATCAGAAATAACTGAACAAACAAAGGATGTATTTTTAGAAGCGGCGTTCTTTAACCCAACCGTTGTTCGCAAGCAATCCAAGCGGCTTGGTATTGCCAGCGATTCAAGCTATCGCTTTGAAAGAGGCGTGGATTTTGATTTGCAGAATTTTGCAAGCGATTATGCCAGTTCTCTAATAGCAGAACTTGCAGGTGGTAAAATTGCGGAACAAAAATTGGAATTTATCTCGCAAGAAAATTTACCCAAACGCCCTGCAGTGCCCTTACGTGAAGAGCGTATTGAAAAACTTTTAGGCTTAAAAATTCCTTTGGAACAGGCAAAAAAACTCCTTGCGAGCATTGGCATAAAAGAAACGGCAGAAAACTCCGGGCTTTACAATATTCCAAGTTACCGTTTTGACTTAGAACTTGAAGCAGATTTAATAGAAGAAGTTGCAAGATTAACAGGCTATGATAAAATCCCCTACTCTCTTCCGAGTTTCAAAGCAGAGCCAAACGAATTGCCTTTGCAAGAAAAGCTCAACCGGAAAATCCGCAATTCCCTCTCTGCGCTCGGCTTGCACGAATGCCTTTCGCTTCGCTTCACAAGCAAAAAGAAAACGGAATGGGTATTTGGAATTAGCGAAAACAATGATGATAAAAGGGCAAATCCTGCGCCGCTCTTAAATCCTTTGAGCGAAGAATGGGCTGTGCTTCCAACTAGTTTGCTTCCAAATTTAATTTTTAGCACAGCAGAAAATGCAAAGCATCAAAAATCAGTCCGTCTTTTTGAGGTTTCAAAGGTGCAGTTTCCAACGCCAGAAACCGCAAGCGAAAAAGACCCGGGTTTTAAAGAAATTCCAATGCTGGCAATAGTTTATGCAGAGCCAAAAGCGGAATTTTTTGCCTTTAAGGGTTTGCTAAATGCATTTTTCAAAAGGCTAAGGATTTCCGTAAATTTTGAAGCCCCGGAAAATCCTGAAGTATTTTTGCATCCGGGGCGTTCTTGTATTCTTAAACTTGGCAAAAAAAATCTTGGCTTTTGCGGCGAATTGCATCCCGCAGTTCAAAATAATTTTGATTTGAAATTCAACGCTTTTGTTTGCGAAATTGATTTATCCGTTTTAGAAACCGCATTCTTAGCTCCTGTTTCTTTCAAGGAATTTTCCAAGCAAATGATTATTGAGCGGGACGTTTCCATTGAAGCAGAGGAATCAATTACTCATGCAGAGCTGCTTTCAAAATTCAAAGGCTTTAATCCAAAATACTTGGCAAGCATTGAACTTTTAAGCATTTACCAAGGCGATAAAATTGCGGCAGGCAAAAAAAATCTGCTTTACCGTTTTTACTACCAAGCACCAGACCGCACCCTCACCGACGATGAAATAAACGTAGTTCACACAAAACTGCGCGAAAAGATTGCAGGGGCGGGGCTGGTGTTGAGGTAACTTACAATGACCGCAACCGAATCTTTGGACATAAGCCCGCTCATAAACGCCATAAATGCGCTTGCAGATGGCATTGAGGCTTATCAAGAAGGCAAAAAAAATTCCGCTGTAAAAGCTAACACTTTGAACACCTTGCAGTCTGGGGTTATCCAAAACTTTGAAGTTACTTACGAACTTTCTTGGAAATTCATGAAACGGTGGCTCGAAAAAAATATAAATCCTAGTATAACGCTTGGAATTTCCCGCAAGGAATTTTATAGAATCGCAAAAGAACATAAACTCATTTTGGATTCCGAAAAATGGCTGGAATTTCACGAAGCGAGAAATGAATCATCGCATACTTACGACAAAGAAACCGCAGATGATGTTTTGAAAGTTTCTTTTGAATTTTTAGGCTTTGCAAAAGAATTCCTTTCGATTTTGGAAAGCAAATCATGATAGCCGTTTCTGATGATGAATTAAAAATTATCAAAGATATTTTGCAATCCAATGTACCGGATTGCAAAGTAAAGGTTTTTGGTTCAAGAATTAAAGGTACTTTTGAGCAAAATTCCGATTTGGATTTAGCTATAATTGGAAACGGCAAATTGGGTTTTTCAAAGATAGGCGAACTCAAGCTTTCTTTTGAAGAATCGGATTTACCTTTTAGAGTTGATGTTTTAGACTACAATTCTATTTCGCAGAATTTTAGAAACATTATAGATAGGGATTTTCAAAATATTGTTTTCTAAGCACCCCACAATGCTAATAACTCTTGATAAAAGCATAAAAGAATTGCACGGAATATTTGAGCCATATTTCTCTGTGCAATACTTGGATTCTAATAACATTTCCAAAGAAAGCCTCAAAGATTCCGTGGCTTTGATTGTGCGTTCAACCAGAAAATACGGTGCAGAAACCATGCTTGGCACAAATGTGAAATTTATCGGAACGGTTACCTCTGGCTTTGAGCATATAGACACAAAGTTTTGCGAGAAGAACGGAATTTTTTGGACAACCGCTCATGGCAGCAATGCAAAGTCTGTTGCGGAATATGTGGCTGCTGCTTTAGCGGAAATATCTAAAAAAATAAACCATTCTTTGAATGAACTCTCGCTAGGCATTGTTGGTGTGGGTGCTGTTGGCAGTAAAGTAAAAGAAGAAGCAGAAAATTTTGGAATGAGATTACTGCTTTGCGATCCGCCTAAAAATTTGAACGATAATATTTTTGATGCAGATATAATAACGCTTCACACGCCGCTTGAAAAAGATGGAGAATATCCTACTTATCATTTGGCAAACGAGGACTTTTTTAAGAAAATGAAAAAAGGCACATGGCTGATAAATGCGGCTCGCGGTGCAGTGTGCTGCAGCGAAGCTTTGAAACAGAGCTTGCAGTGCAAGCACTTGGGCGGAGCAATCATTGATGTTTGGGAAAATGAACCCAATATAGACGAGAGCATGCTGCCCTTGATTGAAATTGCCACGCCGCATATAGCAGGTCATAGCGCAGCAGCAAAAATAAATGCCGCAAACCTGCTCATAAAATCAATATGCGAGTTTTTTAATATAGAAGAACTAAAAAACAAGAGCTTGCCTATCCTGCTCCCGCAAAATCCAAGCAAGGGTATTTACTCCATTCGCAAAGATGATTTGGATTTTAGAAAAGAGCCAAAAAATTTCACAGAAATCAGGAATAGGTATAATCGCTTTTATATATTCACATCATGATTATAGCTCCTAGTGTTTTAAATGCAAATTTCCTCAATTTAGAGGCAGAGATAAAAGCCATCGAAAGAGGTGGTGCCAATTGGGTTCATCTGGATATAATGGACGGAAGCTTTGTTCCAAAGATTTCCTTTGGTCCCGATATTGCAAAGCAAATTCGCAGATGCACAAAACTGCCAATAGATTGCCACCTAATGGTAGAGCATCCGGAAAGGCACATTGTTGCATTTGCAGAGGCTGGAGTTCAATACATTACCGTTCATGCAGAAACAACAATGCATTTAGACCGCCTGCTAAACGATATTAAGGAGCTTGGGTGCAAAGCTGGAGTTGCAATAAATCCGGCTACTTCTCCGGAAAAAATAGGAGAAGTTCTTGACTTAGCAGACCTAATTTTGGTTATGAGCGTAAATCCGGGTTTTGGCGGGCAGTTGCTTATACCATACTGCTTGGACAAGGTACGCCGCATACGTGCCATGAAATTGAATACGCTAATAGAAATAGATGGCGGAATTAGCCTGCAAACCCTGCCCCTTGCTAAAAAAGCAGGTGCAAATATCTTTGTTGTAGGCTCTTCTATTTTTAGCACAGAGCATATTGAAGAAGAAACAAGAGAGTTTGTAAAAATTTCTAAATTATAACCATCTATGCTAGTAGAACTGTTAAAAAGTAAAATTCACAGAGCCACTGTAACCGATGCTTGTTTGGATTACGAAGGCTCGGTAACAATAGATAAGGAGCTTATGGGGGCGGCTGGGCTGTTCCCCCATGAGAAGGTTCATGTATTGAATATAAACAATGGAGAGAGATTTGAAACTTATATAATAGAAGGCAAGGCAAAGTCTGGCACTATATGTTTAAATGGTGCCGCAGCGCGTCTTGTGCAAAAAAACGATTTAATCATAATCGCGGCTTACACGTTTTTAACGCCAAAAGAGGCAAAGAACTGGCAGCCCAAGGTTGTGAAGGTAGATGGAAAGAATAAGATAACCAAGTCTCGTAAATAAAGGGATAAATTAGTTATGAATAGGAATTCTGAACAAGGGGGGAATCAGATTATGAGTTATGAAAATTATGAAGGTCAGGCAACGAATTTCGGAGACGATCCTTTTGCCGAACTTAAAGAAAAATGCGCTCGTATATCCCTGGATATAACGAACGCTTCGCATTTGTCTGGCGAAAGGCGTGTTAGAGAGTATCAAAAACTCTTGGATGAAATTCTGGAATTAAAAAAGCAAGACGCTAATAGCGAAGTCTTTGAACTTCATGCGCTTTTGGGTTTGATGTTTTTGAGAACAGACCAGCAGAAAGCCGCTATTGCCGAGTTGCAACTTTCGTTGAAGATTGCACAGAAAAATGGCTATTCAACAAATAACGATATTGCAGGCGTTTGGTACAATATGGGCATTGCTTATATGGAACTCAATCTGTTTGACGATGCCTATAATTGTTTTCAATCTTCGCTTGCGCTTCGTCCTCACAATATAAAGTGCTTTACCTCTATGGCTGTGGTTAAGCAAATGCAACGTGATTTCAAAAAATCTTATGAAATTCTTTGCGATGTGTTGAAATATGAAAATCCGCAAAATTCAGATATAGAAAAAGTTTTCATATCGCTTGGCTACACTCTTTTCCATTCAAAGAATTTAACAGAAGCAATGGAATGCGCAGATAAAATTTTGCAGCAAGTGAATACCAAAAGCGAAAAGGCGCTGAAATTAAAAGGCACCATTTACCATGCACAGGGTAACTACAAAGAGGCTTGGGGTTGTTGCGAAATACTTTTTTCGCAATCTAAGGATTCCTCAGAAGGGCATTTGCTCGCGGGAGCACTCGCATCTTCAGAAAAAAATTATCGCAGAGCTTTGTATCATTATAACAGAGCCAGAAAAATAGGGCGAATATACAGCTTTACGCTTTATAATTCAATAGCAACTGCTCTTTCCAAATTGCAAAAATTCCCTACGGCATTAAAGGTGTATCACTACATTTTATCCATAGACCAAAATCCTGCGCACAGAAATTCCGCAACAAAATCCATAAACTTTTTTGAAAGCATGGCTGCCCGTAAACTCTTGGAAAATATGGATTCCACAAATCAAAAAGATGATTCAAGGCTTGAGTCACCAGCTTATGAGATGTTTAAGGAAGCCTCAAAGGTTTTGGATAATGGAGAATTGGAAAATGCTCTTGCAATGCTTCAAAAAGCAAAAGAGATAGAAGGCGCAGATAAAATTTGGGAAATAGAAAATGCCATTGGACGTGCATATCATAAGATGCGAAATTTTTCTGCTGCTATTCCTTACTTTGAAAGCGCAGTGAAAAAATCAAATAATTCCGTTGGTGTTCTGCACAATCTTGCATCTTCTTTAGCAAGGAACAACGAATATGAAAAATCTTTAAGTGTAGTAGAGCAACTGCTAAAAATACAGCCAGATTCTCAGCCTGCAAAAAAGATGCGCGCTGTTATTCTGGGCAAGCTCGGTAAATACAACGACTCTGCCGAATGCTTAACCGAGTTGCTGGAAAAAGAACCCAAAGACTCTTATTCGCTTATCTCTATGGGCAGGGTTTGGCAAGAGAAGGGAGATTATGTGAAAGCGCACGAATGCTTTGTGCAGTTGCTCGCAAAAGAACCCGAGAACGAGCGGGCTATAATGTCCATAGCTATAAATTACAGCAGAGCTGGAAATTTAAAGCAGGCTGTTAATTTCACAAAAACTCATTTAGACAGAAATCCACAATCATTCTCGCTAAATCTTACCATGGCAAATATTTTGCGTTTCCATAAAAGATTCAGTTATGCAGAAGATTATTATAAAAAATGTACTCAGAGCTACAACAGGGAGGTCTATGAAGGCCTTGCAGATTGTATATGCCAAATGAGAAGGCTAGACGAATCTTTAGTTTATTACGAAAAGATAGCCGAGATGGAAAAAGATAATTCGTATTCTATTTCTGCAAAAAAATCCATAGCTTTTATTTACCGATTAAAACAGGATTATGCAAAAGCTCTTGATATTTACAAGGAAATAAATTGGGAAGCAGATTACTTTTTTTCCACTTGGCGAAATGTGGCCCTTTGCTATGCCGCCCTTGCAAGCAAGCAGAAAGCGGCAGCGGGACCCGCACGGCGAGGCTCAAGCTACTTTACAAAGGCATTAAAACTTTACGAAACTATAAAGGAAAAAGAAAAGGACAATTCAAAACATTGCGCAAGAATAGACTCTCTGGTGGCAGAGCTTTACGCAAACAAAGGCGAATATGCTCAGGCTTGCAAAATATACGAGGTTGCAATGCAAGGTCCATATTATTTCATAACATGGAAAACTTATGTGAATTGCCTGATTATGCAGAAGCTGTTTAAGGAGGCTTTTGATGTGTGTGTCAATGCACTTGAAAAATTTGCAACAGACGTCAAAGTTCGCAAAGCTCCTGATGAATTATCTCTGTACAAAGAAGAGTTAGAACTAGCCTCTGGTGGAGACTCTGCTGCAATGGAACGTATGTTGCAAATGGCTGCAGAAAAATTGAAGAACAATACCGATTGGCAATCTTCGGAAACGTGATATGAGTGCAAAAAGAGCCGTTTTGCTTTCGCTTATCAGCTGGGTACTTATGGCTCTCTCTTTCCCACCCTTTCCGCTAGGGCCTGGGGCTGTGGCATTCCTAGCTCCTTGGTTTTACGTTCTAAAAACAGCGAGCAAAAAAACAGCCTTGCTTTCTAGTTATCTCGGTGCTTTTGTATTTAATGCAAGCTGCATATACTGGCTTTATTATGTTGGCGATGTTGCACCCCAAGCTCTTATTTTTTCTGGGCTTTTTTTGGGAGTTGCTTTTTTAAGTTTATTCACGCTTTTATGTGCATGGGTTTTTGTTAAGATTAGGGATGCTCGCCTCGGAAAATTTCCCTTGCTCTTTCTTTTTCCGTTTTTCTGGGCAGGCATTGAAGTGTTGCATTCCAAAGGCGATATGAGTTTTCCTTGGCTTTCCTTGGGGCTTGTATTTGGGAACAGTGTTGAATTTATGCAGGCTTATGCACTCCTTGGAGTGTTTGGATGCTCTGCTATCATCATAGCTTCAAATATGTGTTTGGCTACTGCCATCTTAAAAGGGAAAAAAAAATTAGGGCTTGCACCGGTGGCTCTAGTTGCAATTCTTTATATAGGCGGTTATGGCATTATAACTTATGAAAAAAATGATACTGATGTTGAAGATACTTTGACTGTTGCCGTGGTGCAGCCCAGTATTCATCAAACAAAAAAATGGAGCAGGGCTTATTTTGATACTGTTATGGGGCAAACCTGGGATTTATTTAGAACTTTGGACCCAAGCGAAGTAGAACTCATTTTATTTCCAGAAACCGCCATTCCAGACTTTATAAACGTACGTTCTAAAGAATATGGATTTTTGGAAAACTATGCAAAGCAAAATAATGTTGCTATTGTTGCTGGAGCCTTGAGTAAATTTTGGGATGGGAAAAATAAAAACAAAAAAAAGGGTTACAGCATATATAATTCAGCTTTTTTATTTGGCTTTGGCTATCCTATGATAGAGTATCGAAAAATACATCTTGTGCCTTTTAGCGAAAAGATGCCCTTTGATAATATTTTTCCAGTAATTAACTACGTGGACTTGGGAAGCGGCAATTTTTCTCCTGGAGATAGTCTTTCAATATGGCAACCGGGTAATTTTAGCCCGCTTATATGTTACGAGGCAATTTATGGCAGTATTTTGAGAGAAGCAAAGCGAAAAGGGGCAAAATTTATAGCCAATATTACAAATGACGGCTGGTTTATGAAAAGCACGGCTCCATATCAGCATTTTAATCTGGTGCGTGCTCATGCGGTGGAAAATGGGATTGGCATTGTAAGGGCAGCAAATACGGGAATTAGTGCTTTTATAGAGCCAAACGGAAAGATAATTGAGAAAACCGAGTTGTTTGAGCAAAAAATAATAGTGAGCGATATATCTTTGCAAACTCGTTTTACGCCTTATTCGGTTATTGGGGATTATATTGAACTTGTTTTGTTAGTCTTTTCTTTTTTGATAATTCTTTTAGCGATCATAATAAAAAACCCCCAACCTGTTAAGGTTGGGGGCTATACAAACAACGTTATTTCTTAGCAGCAGCTTTTTTAGCAGGTGCTTTTTTGGCAGGCGCTTTTTTAGCCACTACTTTTTTAGCAGGTGCTTTTTTAGCTACTACTTTTTTAGCAGGTGCTTTTTTAGCGGCTGGCTTTTTAGCTGCTGCCGGTTTTTTAATAACAGTTTTTGTTGCCATGAGGAATACTCCTTTTTTATTTGTGAATGTCAATTTGAAATATAGATTTTTTTTTTTGAACGTGGTAAGAAAAAATTACTTTTTAAAATTATTTTTCATTCACCCAACTTTTATAGTCACAAAAAGCATTCACTCCTGCTTCCCAAAAGTTTGCAAAGCATTTTGCAAAAGGAGGAAGTTTATACGGATGCATTTTCAAAAGATCATGCATAACCAAAACTTGCCCGTCTGTTTGCTTACCCGCGCCAATACCGATAGTGGGCGAGTTTATAGCCTGCGAGATTTTTTTTCCGAGTGCGTCTGGCATGTGTTCCAAAACTATTGAACATGGTTGCAGAGTATCTAAAATCTTTGCTTGTTCAAAAATTTTTTCTGCTTCTTCTTCGCTTTTTCCAACTTGCTTAAAATTTTTTGCCGTTTGAGGCAGCAAACCAAGGTGACCAATTACATCTATTCCTTCTTCTATAATGGCTTTAAGAGATTCCAACGGAAGCCCTTCTATTTTAACTGCGTTTGCTCCGGCTTCTACAAATCTTTTTGCATTTTGCACAGCAGCTTTAGGTTCTGAATCAGAACCAAAAGGCATATCGCTAATAATGTAACTATTTGGCGCACCACGTTTTACGGCATTTGTGAATATGCACATAGCTTCCATAGAAATGCCGGTGGTTCTATCCATTCCAAGCATTACGTTTGCAGCGGTGTCTCCAACTAAGAGCATATCAATTTTCGCTGCTTCTGCCATTCTGGCAAACGCCGCATCGTAAACAGTGACCACGGATATGGCTTTTCCGTTTTTTTTCATGGAATAAAAATCTTCTTTGCTCAACATTCGGCTAATCTCCTAGTTTCCAAAAGCCATTCCCAAGACTTTAAATTCTCCAGCGCACCCGTATGAACTCTTAAATGCCCCAGAAAAAAATTCTCTATGCGTTGCCATGAGTTTCGTTGATTGCTTTTTCCGTTTGCAAAATTTCCAAGTTCTTGCAAAAAAGCAGGGTCGTAGCCGGATTTTCGTTCTCCAAGGCAATTTTTGCACACCGCGCCGCCTAAAGCAGGCCATAAATCTGCAGGCTGCAAAAGTTCTTGCCCGCATTGCCCGCATTTGGAAAGCGTGGGTGCATAACCTAAAATATCGCATAATTTATGCAGCCAAAGCGAGAGAGAATTTTCCTTTATTGTATTTAACTCTAAGCATTCCAAGTTGTTAAGCAACCATTTGAATTCTTCTGCTGCATGGGATTTTCCATTTCCCAGCTTGAGCAAAATTTCTGCCATCAGTTGCGCCGATGCCAAACTTTGCAAATTTGAACGCATTTTTGGAAAATAATTTTGCAAGTATGCTTCTTTTGGAATGATTAAAGATGAATTTCCTTTATAACGGGGAATTTCAATTTCACTGTGCACAAGAGAGTCTATGCCGGCTTTGAATGGAGAATTTTTGGATTTTGCTCCCTTTACCAAAAGCGAAAGCACGCCAACGTCTGGGCTGATTGCTTTGACTATCCAGGAGCTGTTGCTATATGCGTAGCGGTGTAAAACTATAATTTGTGTTCGCAATGTTACCCCGGAGGCCAATAGAGCAATCTTTTTCCTAAAACGTGTAAATGCAGGTGGTTAACTGTTTGGCCGCCATCTGTTTTGCAGTTAAAAACAAATCTGGCGCCCTTTTCTTCACAGCCTTGCTCTTTTGCGATTTTTTGTGCGCAAAAAAGAATATGCCCAAGCAATTCTTTATAGTTCTCTTCAATTTCCATCAAATTCTCTATATGTTTTTTGGGAACAACCAAAAAATGCACAGGAGCTTGCGGAGAAATATCCTTAAAAGCAATAATCCGCTCATCTTCATAAAGAATTTCTGCTGGAATCTCATGATTTGCAATTCTACAAAATAGGCAGGTTTCCATACGGGGAATGTAGAAAATTTCTATATTAGCGCAGATGCTAGAACCCCTCCTTGCTTTTTTTTCGCAAAAGCCCGTGATAGAATGGTGTATTACCATTGCTAAGTTTGGTTTTATTTTTGTCCCCGTGATGTTTATTTTATTTTTGATAACCGCAGAGAGGCGTGGCGCAGGTTTTATACAAGATAGGCAGGGACCTAATAGAACAGGTATTCCGCTTTTTCCGTTTTTGAGCCATATTCGTTTGTTTGGCATTGTGCAAAATGGGGCAGATGGCCTTAAACTTTTTACAAAAGAATTGTTTGAGCCAAGAGAGGCGCATGGTTTTTGGTTTAAGTTTGCTCCGGCTATTCCATTTATGGTGGTGTTTTTATCCCCGGCGGTTGTCCCTTGGTTTGGGCCAATGGTCTTTGATTGGGGCGGGCAGCTTGTGCAAATAAGCGGTTCAATTTTGAATTTAGATATAGGTGTGCTTTGGCTTTTTGCCTTTGGTTCTCTTAGCATTTATGGCACGGTGCTCGGTTCTTGGGCTTCTAATTCCAAGTATTCGCTCTTGGGTGGAATGCGTGCCGGCGCAATGATGATAAGCTATGAAGTGTCCATGGGGCTTGCACTGCTAGGTATGTACATTTTGGTTGGCAGTTTTAACCTGCAAGATATAGTTGCTTGGCAAGAAACCCACGGTTGGGGAATTTTGGTTCAGCCGGTTGCATTTGTGGTTTTTTTGGTATCGCTTGTTGCAGAAACAGGCCGTGCGCCTTTTGATGTAGCAGAGGGCGAATCGGAATTGGTTTCCGGTTTTCACACCGAGTTTAGCGGAATGCGTTTTGCGATGTTTTATATGGGGGAATACGCTCATATAGCAATAAATGCGGCATTGCTCGCAACTTTATTTTTGGGCGGTTATAGCGTTCCTTTTGTAAGCACAGAAACTTTGAGGGAAAATTCCGCTCAGGCATTGGCTGCTGTTTGCGGCGTGTTTGCTTTAGGAGCTTTGGCATTTTTGTTTATGATGCATCGCTATGCAAGCTGGTATAAAAACTCAGAGGCATCTGACAAGGCAATTCGCTTAAAGGAGTGGGCTTTATATAAGGCGCTCGGGTGGTTTTCCGTGCCGGTATTGCTCGTTGTTGGCGTAGCATCGTTCTATTTTGCAAATAATATAAATGCAGAGAGTTTTATAGCCGCAGCAATAGCCGCAGCAATTCAAATTTTGGTTTTGCTTTTTAAGATGAGCATTTTCTGCTGGCTTTGGATCTGGTTCCGCTGGACTTTGCCACGCTTCCGCTATGACCATGTTATGCACTTAGGCTGGATTATTCTTTTAAATGTAGCTTTGGCAAATTTACTTGTCACAGCGTTTTTTGCTAAATTACTAAATTAGCCCCGAGGTTTTTATGCGTATTGGTATAATTGGAGTTGGCACTGTAGGTAGCGGTGTTATTGAAGTGATAGAACAAAAAAGAGATGAATTTCATGCAAAGCTAGGCATTCTTTTGGAGATAGCCGGAGTTGTTGCAAGAACAGAAGAAGAGCTTGTGCCATTTAAGGCAAAGGGCTATAAAGGCTTTACCGATGCTTCCGAAATTCTGGAAGATGATTCAATATCGGTTATATGCGAACTTGCCGGCGGTTATGATTTGCCTTTTAAATGGATTACAAAGGCCCTTGAAAACGGGAAGCACGTTGTGACGGCAAACAAGGCACTTTTGGCAAAGCACGGCAACGAAATTTTCCCCCTTGCAGAGCAAAAAAAATGCCATATTCTTTTTGAGGCGGCTGTAGGCGGCGGTATTCCAATCATTCGCAGTTTGCAAGAGAGTTTGGTAGGGAACAAGATAAATTCCTTGAGTTGCATAATAAACGGAACCTGCAATTATATTTTAACAAGGATGGCAGTAGAAGGGCTTTCTTTTGAAGAGGTTTTAAAAGACGCTCAAAAATTAGGCTTTGCAGAAGCAGACCCTTCTTTTGATGTAGATGGCATAGACGCCGCCCACAAAACCGCTATTTTAGCGAGTCTTTGCAGTGCCCGTTTCATAGATTTTCAGAAAATTCACATAACAGGGATAAGCAGCATTACAGCGCAAGATATCCAATTTATACAAGAATTGGGCGGGGTAGTGCGGCTTTTAGGTTTATATAATAGAGTAGGAGACAAGGTGGACGCAAGAGTTCATCCCTGCATTGTCCCAAACGAGCATTTGCTAGCAAGCGTAAAATACGTGTTAAACGCCGTTTATTTGCAATGCGACAACCTTGGCCCCACCCTCCAAACCGGAGCAGGAGCAGGCAAGCTGCCAACGGCAAGCGCAGTGGTAGCAGACCTTGTATCTTTGGCTCGTTCCATAGAATCCGGCCATATAGATCCTTTGCCAATGGGTTGGTTTCAAAAGGAAAATTCTGCCGAGTTAGTTCCCATAGGTGAAACCAGCACTCGTTATTATTTCCGTTTTGTGACAAAGGATAACTACGGAGTTTTGGCAAAAATCACAGGCATTTTAGGCGAAAATAAAATTTCCATAGAGTCAATTTTGCAAAAAAACACAAAAAACAGAGACAAAGTGGACATAGTAGTAACAACAGAAAAAGCCAAAGAAAGCTCAGTCCAAGCCGCCCTATCCAAAATAGATTCCTTACCAGAAATCAGCGAAAAAAGCCGAATGCTGAGGTTTTTGGAGTAGAAATCATATTTTTTCCAAAAATTCTGCAGGGGTTAAAATAAAAGTTTCTTTTGGGTAGTGTTTCAAGTTTCCCGTAACCAAAAAAGAATCACTTTGTTTTGCTGTGTCGTAAAAAATTCTGTCTGTTTCATCGGGCATAGGGAAGGAGCTTGCTACAGGGTTTATTAGCTTTCCGTATGCAGTTAAATCATTGAGAATTTTCGATATTTTAGTTTTATCAAAGTGAAAATGTTCTCTATTTAAAACTTCTTCGTATTCTTCATAGATATTACTTGAATAATATACATCTATTTTCCCGTCAAAAAACAGACATACTGCTTTTGCTGGTGTTCCGTTTCCATTTATCAAATGCGACACTAAAACGTTTGTATCAAAGACTACATTTATCATGCTTGCTTCAAAGCCTTATGTGCTGCTCTTTCTTTTCTGCACAAGGCTATTTCGGCGTCTATTTCTTCCATTGTCATATTGGAAATTCCATTCATAATAGACTGCTGTTGCAATTCTTTTATTGCCCTTTTTGCCTCTTCCCTAGGGTCAATGGGAAGTACTATTTGCCTAACTGCTTGCATAACTTAAATATACAAATTTCCGTCTGTAGTCCCAGACCTTGCGGGGGCGGCTCTTGGGAAATAAAAAAAGTTACGCTTAACCATTGACAAAAATCACAGAATTTACTATATTTTTATGCAAAGCTTTAACCAAGAGGTTCCTCAAATGAATAGAATTGCTAAAATAGCAGTTATTGCATCCATCGCTCTAGCCACCATTGTAGGCTGCGGCGAAGACGAGAAAAAAGCCGC
Organism: Fibrobacteria bacterium GUT307; assembly: GCA_001462235.1. GTDB lineage: Bacteria > Fibrobacterota > Fibrobacteria > Fibrobacterales > Fibrobacteraceae > Fibrimonas. Next base: position 6,760 of record LIUI01000149.1, on the reverse strand, counting down.
CGCCGAAGCCGCCGCCGCCAAAGCCGCTGCCGAAGCCGCCGCTGCCCAAGCCGCCGCCGAAGCCGCTGCTGCACAAGCCGCTGCCGAAGCCGAGCAAAAAAGAGTCGCAGATTCTGTTGCCGCTGCCGAGATTGAGGCAAAAAGAGTGGCAGATTCCATAGCAGAAGCCGAAGCCGCTGCTGCTAAGAAAACTGTCAAAAAAGCCGCTGCACCAGCTGCTGCACCAACCGTTGCACCAGAAAAAGCCGCTGCTAAGGATGAAGCGAAATCAGGCAGAAAATCTGCCGCCGAACGTGCTGCTGGTAAATAAATAATAAAAAACTAAGGTTTTGCCTGCCTTTTAAAGAGGCGGGTTTTTTTATATGATTTTTATACGAATAGAGCCTCTGGTAGAGGCTCTCAGATTTTTTTTTCACATTTCTTTCAGATTTCTTTCAGATTTCCCTTGACAAAGTGATTAAAATTTTCTACATTTTATAATTGAAAATTTTCAAAATAGGAGTTCATCCATGTTTACAATGAAAAAATTAGCCCTTGTTGGCGTTGCGGGCTTAGCCGCTCTCTCAATGTCTTGTTCTGATACAACTGACGAGGCTGGTGGTAAACTGACGGGATTCAGCGCTGTTGATGGTGCGGATGTGACATTAAGAGGTAAAATTACCCCTAATGAGGGTAATTCAATTACAGGTATTGCTTTTACGAGTAATGGCCAATCTCTTACTGCTTCTTGGACTGCCACTGTTGTTCCATCTACAACTGAAATTAATCTTGATAACAGAATAGTTGCTGGAGTTTGTGCAGCAAACGGCAACACATCAGGATCATATAAAATTAAAATCTCCGTGACTTTCACCACAGGTGATAAACTCGAAGAAGATACTCCTAGTTTTGCTGTTGCTTGCAGCGGTGGCAATTCAGGACTAAACGTATGGTCTAGTTTTGAGTTGAGCACTGCTGGAGAATCATACGCTGATCTTGATGGCAAACAAACATACAAAGCATCCACTGCTACAGCAGCTCAATTAGCCATAGTTGATATAGCAGCTTTCTATCCAGCAGGTGGTTGCGCTAATGGTTATATTTGTGACACGTGGATTATTTCTGCTTTGACTGGAGAATCATACATAACTGTTGTTCCTAGTACACTTCAGACTACAGTAAATGGAGCACTAGATGGCATTACAACTGCAGCACAGGTTCAGGCGTTTGCAAGTACTTATGCAAGCACATTGGATGATTGGTACGACGAAGATGTGGATTCTGCTGTAATTACGGATGGTAACTGGTTCTTTGTTGATAGCACAGAAGAAACTACCTTTGCTGTAAAAATTGTGAGCTCCACAGCTAGCAGTGTTACTTTAAAAGCAATTTCCTTATTTTAATAGTTAGAACTTTTCAAAACCCCCACTCCTTTGCGGTGTGGGGGTTTTTCTTTTTTTGCTGGGTTGCTAATCACTATCTTTCTTCAAGTTCAAAGCTTCCTTAGCCTCAGTCAAAGACATACCGCTCTCCAAGAGAGCAAGCAATTTATTAACACCAGTAGCGACGCCTTCCTCAAACCTAACCTCAAGGGCTTCTTGCATATTCCACTCATGAAACACCATATTTTCTACCTCTGAGCCATGCTCCGTTAAAAATTCCACCAGTATGTTCCTGCCTACGCAACTATTTATGGCAACCCTAACAGCATCCTTCAAACTCATCGTCTGCTGGTTCTCCCTAACTGCAGCTATGAACTCCTCATAGCCGCTAAGAGCCGAACTCTTTGCCGCCATCTCAGCATTCTTGCCCTTGTTGATGTTGTAAGCCTTAACTACCAATTCAAGATTGGGAACGCCTTGACCAAGCTCAAAAAAATCGGACAATCTCATTTCCGTGAAATCGGCCATCTCTTTTTCGCCATTGTACAAAACTACAAATTCCGGGGAAGGGATTTTGATTTTATGCTCCTTGTACAAATCTCTGCGGTTTGTGAGTCTCTCGTATTCCCTGCCTATGTATATAAGCATTCTGAGCGGCATATTCTCGTTTATTGACGACTGGTGCTCTATCAATACCACCAGCCTATCGTCAATCACAAAAGAGATGTCGTTCAGTTGTTCCATGTAGAGGGCGTCTGAAAGCGTCACTATTTTGATTTTTGTGTTTTCCGGGTAGTTTCTACCGCTAATAGCGTTGTATAGCTCCAGAGCTTTTTCGGGTGTTCCGAAGAGTTTTGTGAAGACGCTATTTTTGTATTTGCGGTTAGTCGCGGTTTCATCTGCATTTGTTTGCATTTGGAAATCTCCTTTTTTGGTTCCTCTATATACTTAGACGCGTTTCAGAGGGAAAAAGTTCTAAAAAGGGTGATTTTGCAACAACTGTTGACGTTTTTGTAGATAATAATTTTTACTCATACTCCGGCCTTGTGGTGAAAACCAGCGATATTCCCTGCAAGCCGTGAAAAGCTAATGCAAAACGAGTTATGAATAACTGAGAAGTACGAACTCTAAAACCAAAACCATAAGAATTCTTTAAACTAGATAGGGATAAATGGCTAAAATCCCTTCCATACATACCGTATTCGTTGAAAATAACAGCATCTACAAAACGATCCAAAGGCCAACGATATTCGGAAGAAAGGCCAACAACCAAAGGTGCTGTAAAATAACCGTCTGGATAAGCACGAAGAGGAAATTGAGTGCCTAGCGAACTCATAGCGGTAAATGGTGCCTTGTCTTTATTTTCCTCTATCATATAACGAAATTTTAACTGAGTTATGAGTATCCGCCTATCCATGTCTAGCTTTCTCTCCTTTATGCTTATAGGATTCAGCAACTCAACGGCTTCTGCAAAAGAAAGATTTTTTAGCTTTTCCCTATTCTCATTGCTCTCTGCAACTGTCATGGCATAACTCCTTTTGCCTAGCAATAAATAATGCACAAAACGGCTATCCACAACGTGGTAATTGTGGTCTTTGGATGAGTTGTAAGTACTAACCGGCACGTATGAATAGCCAAGGGAAAATTTGCTGCCTCTAGTTGCAGAATATGGCTCGTCAAGGCTGTTGTAAAGCAGGGAAAGCATCAAAGGATAAGCATTATATCTATGGTAATGCCCTCTGGCAAAAGCAGACGCACTTGTATCAATATAATAGCTATGGCTAGGGAAATCAAACCTATAAAAATTGTTAGATATGCCAAATTCCAAGTCCAAATTTCCAAATAAATTAAATCCGGAATAAATATTGAGAGTCAAAGAACTATCTGCATAATAAAGCTCCGTTCCATCTGTAGTTCTAAAAGAATTGCTTCTGTACTCTTTGTAACTTGAATTTAATCCCCAGTAAAAAGAAGTGCCAAAAATTCCCCTTTTTTTGTAACGCAAAAAGGTATCCCAGTCTGCATTGATATAAAGATGTGGCGAAAGGAATAGCCTGTCATTATCAAAAAAGAGTTCTGAATGCCAGTATGCAAAGCCTATATTAGCCGAATTACCCAACTTTGCATTTATTATAGGATAAGACATTATTTGCTTGTTTTCGCCATAAGTTATGAGATTTCCAACTTTTTCTATCAAATTCTCCTTTGATATATAGACCAAGGGTGGTATTACAGGATACATTAAAAATTCAATAGTTGGTTGCACAATATACACTAAGGGCCAGGACACAACGGTTAGCAATAGGTTTTCCTGTTCTACCACAACCAACGAGTCCTCATTAGCCTCCTGTGCACGGACGCAAAAAGCAAGGAGAAAAATAAGAATAACTATTTTTTTCATTTACTAGATTAGAAATTACAAATGTTTTCTTTAATAACAAGATTTTTGCTGTTTTTGCAGAATGCGCCAAAATTGATAATATTCCTTGCATTGGTGCTATCCGCTCTAAGCATATACCCCCTTTTAAATTTACGTTGGGAACTGAGTTTAGCAGACCTTCTTCCAAAAGAACACCCTGCTATAATAGCACAAGATTCCACATTAAAAAAATTTGGTGGTTGGCAAACCCTGATAATTCTTTCAAAATCCCCAGACAGTGCGGCAAATGCAAAGTTCATAACCGCTTTGGCAAAGACATTGGAACAAAGCCCGCTTGTAAACCTGGCAGAATACCGCACGGAGGCAAATTTTTACAACGAACATAAATTATTGTATATAAATCTCTCGGATTTGGAAACAATTAATAATAGGATTAAAAAGCTGGCAGCAAAGCAAAAGGAAAAATTAAATCCCTTTATAGTTGAGCTGGTAAAAGATACCTCCAATTTGAACGATTCCGCTTTTTCTTTGGAAGATATTGAACAAAAATATATGCCAAAACTCAAAAGCTTTAGAGGCAATGCAGATGGAACAATAAGGGTGCTGGAAATTTATCCTACAAAAGACAATTTCAGTTTGCCAGAAATGAGAAGTTTGCATAGGCTCGCAAGGGCAAAGGCAGATTCGCTGAGGGAGCAAAAAAATATAGAAGTGCTTTATGGGGGCGCAGTTTACGATTTTGTAGCAAACAGCAGAACTATGCTATCTGAAATAAGAACTCTCGCTTGGATTTCTGCTTTTATATTGCTCATTATATTTGTTATTTTCTGTTTCAAAATACCTGCAATATCATTAATTACGGCACTATGCCTAGCAATGGCTACTTTATGGACATTTGCGGCAACATCCCTTTTGTTTGGCAGGATAAACATATTCACAATAATACTCGGTTTGATAGTACCCGCGCTCGGAGGGAGAAATGCTGTGCATTTGCTTTCTAGATACACCGAAGAAATGCAAAAGGGATTAAGCGTTAAACTTGCATTAGAAAGCACCCTTCTGGGTATTGGGCAACCATTTGCCGTTAGTGCATTTATAAGTTCATCCATGTTCTTCTGTTTATTCTCAATATCTTTGCAAGGAATAATGGAACTTGGAATTGCGGGTGGGCTTGGAATTTTATTTGACTGGGTGGTAATAAGCACGGTATTTCCTGCAATTCTCACGGTTTTGCAAACAAAGCGTAAATTTCATCTATTTGCAAAAATAACTTTTAAGCTATCTGATTTTTCGCCAAAGCCTTTTAACTTTAATAAAAAATACGCATTTGCAATTCTCATAATTACCATTGCCTTTGCCACACAGGGAGTTTTGCCAAAAATGGAGTACCGCTTTTCAAAAACAGAATTTCCCAAACCTTCCCAAGATGTGCATCAAATTTTGGAAGATATAGGGGAATACAATAACGAACCAATTATAGTGTTCTTTCCAAGCACAAGGCATGCGGTATCTGCAGTAGATAACTACCAGCACATAAACTGGGTAACGCTCACAAGCCTTTTGCCCAGAGAGCAGAATAGAAAGTTGAGAATTCTAAATGAAATACGTTCTTTTTTAACACCGGAAATTCTGGCAACCTTGCATGGCAGCGATTCTGTAAATGCAAACAAGATTGTGGAAAACTGGAATCTAAAACCCATGAAAATAACAGATTTGCCAGATAGCTACCAGTTAAAATTTTTGGGCAATGACGGAAGCATAGGAGAATTCGGTTTTATTTTCCCTACATTTGATATTGACGACGGGCTTGAATGCCGCAGATTTACAAAGAGCATAGGCGAAGTTTCCGTTTTTGGCAAGCCCCTTAAAACCACCGGGGAACCTATAATACGTGCAGCTTTATTGGATTTGAGTTTACCCGAATTGCGCCGCTGCACAGCACTTGGCTGCATGGCAATTTTGCTTTGGCTTTTAATTTTCCAAAATATGAGAAACCGCATTTTTCTTATTTTGCTACCACCGGCATTTGGATTTTTGTGGTTCTTTGGGTTTTTGCAAACACTCGGTATTTCCTTAACCTATTACAGTATTTTAGCTTTGCCATTTCTCATAGGCATTTCTATAGATGGTTCCCTATTTTTATGGCAAAGATATTGGGAAGAAGGAACGGGTTCACTCAGATTTATTTTTGCAAAAAGTGGAGCAACTGTGGTAATTTCTTATCTTCTAACAGTAGCTGGTTTCCTAAGCATGTGTTTTTTATCGCATCCAGGGTTAAGAAATCTCGGTTTGGTAACTGTTATAGGAATTCTAAGCATAGCTGCGTCGCACGTAGCCATATTTCCAATCATAGCATCCCTTGTAGATAAAAGGCGGTACCGTAATAAAGCCAAAAGAAAGCCAGAAGGATAGGTGTACTAGTGTACTATTTTCTACATTACTAGCAATGACTTTTGAAGAAATTTTCGCTTTAGTGAAAGACCGCAAGGAAAAAATGCCAGAAGGCAAGAGTACAACGGAGCTTTTCAAAAAAGGTTCGCACGGCATTGGCAAAAAGCTGGTGGAAGAAGCTGCCGAGTCTTGGATGGCAGCACGCTACGAAGGCAAAGACGCCCTTGCCTTGGAACTTTCGCAAACACTTTACTACGTTGCCTGCATGATGGCAGAAAACGAGCTTTCCCTAGAAGATGTTTACGCCAAATTGTGAGGAAAAAATAAAATAAAGCAGTTTTCCCCTTGACAAGCCTTTTTTAATTTTCTATATTTATATTCAGCAATCTGCGAATATGGGTTGCTATAACACAAAGGCGTGCTATTAACTTCTACGAAAACGGTCTTGTTTTCCTATAAGTTATAGAGAAACACACGCCTTTTTTCTTTTCGAGGAAAAGAAAATGAAAACCTGCTTATTACAACGGCTAACAAAACTGTCCGTTGCTGTTTCATTTGCCGCTGTCTCGTCAGTTTTGGCACAAGAAGTTCCCGTCTTAAATGCAGGCGGAACTAAAATCTCCCTGTA
>LIUI01000148.1 GCA_001462235.1 Fibrobacteria bacterium GUT307 | reverse complement strand
CATAGCTGACATGGTCACCGGCAAAGACACTACTCTTATGCCAACGCTTTCAGATGAAAAAAGAAAAACAGTTGAATTGCTCAGAGCTAACCAGAACATAGCCAATGACAGATCATTTTTTGCAGGTGACATTCCACAGTATTTTCGCAATAGAAAAGCCGATGCTTTAACTGCTAAATTATTGCCGAACATTCCTATAAATTACTTCGTTCCTGACCCTGACAAACCTAAAACTAAAGACGGGTATTATGAAGATGGGAAAATTTTCATAAGAATGGACTTGAAAGGAACTGAAAGAGCAATCACGATAGTGCATGAAATAGCTCACTGGCTTCAAGATAATGTTTGGCCTAGCATTATGGATGAATTGGATGCTGATTCTACAGCTAATTTAATCATCAAGCATAACCCAGCTTACAGAAGATCACCAGAAAAAGTTAAAGAACATTATAAGAAATCTGGCATTTCTGTCGAATAGTCAATTTATGCATCTATACCGACCAAGAGAATCAGTGCATAGCTTCATAAGGCTATCGTAGGTAATACTGCACCCTGTCTCCCCTGGATAAGTGCACGGCTTTATAGTTTCTTCGGAATCACTCATTTCACACCTTAATGGCACGAACAATGCTACTGCCAACACCAACGCCACTGCTAAAATTACTAATACTTTTTTCATGATGTTAATTTATAAAAATTATAGAAAAAAGCAATAAAAAATGATACTTGTGATTTTTTCTTGGAACTATTATAAATAACATAAATGGAACAAAATCCGGAGGCAAAAATGGACAAGGACATAATTATCTCGCACTTAACCTTCCTGTGCGACAAATGGAAGGAACTCGTTGACTACCTTGAAAAGGAAATTAAAGGACTTGAAACAGAGAACGAAAACCTTCAAAACGAAATAGAAGCAAGAGACGATGCTTTTGAAGACATCTGCAATGACTGGCTGAATGAGCCAATTGGCTATAACCCTCCCCCTGCTATGAAAGATGGCCCTTTCACATTAAGAGAAATAGATAGGCTCAAAATGGAAGTTGACCTATGGAAGATGAAGTTCGAGGAAAAAGACTTGGACTGCAAAGCTTCAATCAATGAAAATAAGTTCATAAGGGAGCAAATTCAAAAACTCAACTTCAGCATCAACCCCAAGACAGTAAAATAATGATAAACTTGCTAGACATAGCCTTGCTTAACTGCTGCACCTATTCTTGCGACTATTGCATTTCCAAAGCAAGCACTGCAACCGCAGTAAATTACGAGTGCAACGGATTGACAAAGGGCATTTACGCCACCAACGGGCAAACATTGAAAGCTGCCCAACTGCTTAATTTCATTAACAACCATTACAGGCCTGACGAAGTATTCATACAGCTATCAGGAGGGGAGCCTTTGCTGCATGATGCTTTTCCATTCATAACGGAAATTCTCTACATGCACGGCTATAAAGTAATCATCAACACAAACGCCAACCAAATCCCAAGCATGGCTAGAAGCCTGCCAATAGACACCTGGCCTGTTTACTGGAGAACAAGCTGGCATAGAGACTTCAGGAACATTGAGCATTTTCTCAAAGACATTGAGCCTATAAAGAACGGCAAATTGCTCATAAACTATGTTGCTCACCCCAAACGCATAGAATCAGGTATTATTAAAAAGGACATTGAGGATTTGGAATTTACAGGACTGCCCTATGAAGTAACAGCTTTTCAAGGAAAATGGAATGACAAAGATTATGATAAAAACACGAGCATTTATAAAGGAATTATCACTGGCTTATCTGACAAAGAAATACCAGCTCAGGAGTGCAATTACATCTCTATTCAAACGAATGGGAATTTGATGCGTTGCCATAAGGTGCAAATCGGAAACATCTATGAAAATCGCTTCATAGAAAGGTATCCGCAAGCACGGCAACTATGCTCTTACGAGAACGGAAACACCAACTGCGGGCTTGTCCAGAGCTTGACTCTGCTCGGTCTAATAAATAATACTAATGGCTAAAGGCTTTAATTTCATGGACTATGTGAAGTATCTCGTGAGCAATAAACTTAACAAAGATTATTATTCTATAGAGGACTGCTGCCAACAGATTCATTTAGCTTTATGGTGCCATAAATCCGGCAAATTCAAGCAATGCTATCAGACAAATACAGTGCCCAAAGGAGACGATTTGAAACTTTTGAAGAGCATAGTTTACAATCAAAAGCTTGCATTCTTGCATAAAGAAAACAAGATTAGGCCTTACCAGTATCGCAAATGGGAACTTGCTGAAAGAACCAATAATGAGGAACAATACAATGACTGAAGAACAAAAAGTCAATCCGGCTGCCGAAGCAGATGCAGTAGCTAACGCTACAGAATCTCAAGCGGCTCCAGAGGCAAAACCGGCTACAGAAACTCCTGCTCCTGCTAAGGACATCAGAGAGCGTATGTTCGGTGACAAAATAAAGAGAAACAAACCTAGCTCCGAAGAAAAGAAGCCAGAGGGTGAATCCCCAACTGATGCAAAATTAGAGGAGACTCCCAAAGCCAATGCGCAAGAACAGCAGCCAGAGCTGGAGCAAAGGAAAAAGGGTGCCAAGGAAAGAATACAGGAATTAGCCAGAGGCAATAAAGCACTCAAGGAAGAAGCTGCCTTGAAAGATTCCGAAATAGCAAGGCTTTCCGCCGAGCTTGAAAAACTTAAAGGCGTGAAAGACGAGGACAAATCTCAAAAGGACTGGGCAAGGGAAGTCTATTTGGAAGACAAATTGGCAGGAGAGCATGGCAAAATCGTCAATGAGTTGCAGGATTACGTTAGCAAACACCAAGACCCGGAGGCTTTTGAAACTAACTACGATTATTACATGCCTATCTTCAACAATTACGATCCATTCACTGTCAATCAAATTTTGAAATACCCTGAGAAAATAGCGATGTTCGACAAGCTTTACGAGGCTATAACCAATGGGGCTTTCACTATGCAGGAATGGATAAATTCACCGCAACCCTTGAAGCTTCTGAAAATCAAGGAATTGAGGAGCTATGTAAACGGAAGTTCTGCTCCTGCAACGCCTCAAACACCCGCGCCTGCGCAGAAGCAAGTGCCGGACTCCATAAAGCCTGTTGTCTCAAACAAAACTTCCGAGCCTTTTGATTCAAGCACTAAAGGCTCCACATTCAAAAAAGTTTTTGAAGCAGGCATAAGGCCTAAGACTTAGATAACTTTACCTCTAGCCCTAGCCTGTTCACGGCTAGGGCTTTTATTATTTAGATAGAGGAATCATAATGGCCATAAATTCTTTTGCAGAAGTAGAAACAATAATCAATACCTTGGTAACGCAAGGCAACAACTCCTTGAATGCTCTCCAAGCACAAATAAACCAGTCTCTAGCCTTGCAGATGCAGGGAGACAACAGACTTCATAATTTGATAAAAGAGGTAGCAGACGGCAAAGGCAAGGTAATTTTCAAGGGATCAGACCCCAGTTTGAGAACATTCAAAGAGGACGGAACCGGCGAAGTAAATTCAGTGCTTGAACTTAGAGACTCGCAGGGAAATACGGTTGTCTATGATCCGAGAAATTTGGTAATGACAACTTACTGGGCAGAGCAGAATCCCAATGTGGATGCCATGACTTCTGCTTATGTAACTTCCTCTGGCATTTTTACCTATGAAACTATCAATTTGAGAACAGGGGAAACT
>LIUI01000147.1:20586-47411 GCA_001462235.1 Fibrobacteria bacterium GUT307 | reverse complement strand
TCGGCTATCTGCTTTGACTGATCGGCTATCTGCTTTGACTGATCGGCTATCTGCTTTGACTGGTCGGCTATCTGCTTTGACTGATCGGCTATCTGCTTTGAATGGTCGGCTATCTGCTTTGAATGGTCGGCCACTATACGGCTGATTTCTTTCAGTTGCAGATCGGTCTTCTTCTGTTCCAGAGAGGTTTCCCTTACTATGCGCCAAGTTTCCTCTATTAGCGCTTTCAAGCCTTCTGTTGCCATAAAAACTCCTTTTTTAAAATTGTTCACTACAAATATAATAACATTATGTATAAATATAGAAAAAAATCTTCTGCAATAAAATTTTGCAAACTATTGTTGACGTTTTTATGTCCAAAGAAGTGTTTGCCAAGATAACCAATGACACTATATTCAAGTATCCAATGACCTTCACCCGGAAGTTCGCTATGATATGATGCACATGGTTTATGTAATGCTCCCTAGGTTTGGGAAAGAGAACTGGGACGACTGCCGCGATGCTTTTGAGCAGCTTATTTTCTTGTTCAAGAAGATAGATACCTTGCCAGAGCGGCCAGAAAGTTGCAAGGATAGAGCATTGGAAGACATATTTGAGTCTGCGAAAATTTCTAATTTAAGCTCAGAGGAACTTATGGAATACGAGCGCCAAAAAAAGTATCTGAGCGATTACGCCGCTGCCTTGGCTTACGCTGGTGAGGAAGGAGAGAAGAAAGAGCGATCCTACATAAAAGGACTTTTGAAGCGAGGTATAAGTGCCAAAGAGCTTTTGGAAAAACTTGAAAAGGATGACTGAGGGTATCAAAAATCCCCAAAAGTCAATACCCCCATAAAATCCATCACTAAAAACAACCCATATACGCATAAAAACGTCAACAATTGTTGCAAAATGCAATGGTTTCATTTTTTTTATCCTTTTTCACTAAAATTTAGCTATATTTGTAATAGATTTTTTGGCGAGGCAATTATGGCAATTAGAGTTAAACCGGTACAAGCGACCGTTATTAGGGATAAAAATATTATCCGGCAGGTTATTGCCGAAGTTCGCAGAGCGCCGAGTCCAAAAAAACTAAAAGAATTGAACAAAGAGCATAATCTTATTATGAGAATGATACATGACTAATAGCAGTATAATTTCTGTTTCATCAGAGAATGGCTACAATTATTTTCGTTTTGAAAAACTTGTCGGCTCTAGTCAATTAAATGGGTTTGATTGCTCAATCGTTGAATATAATGAATATCTAAAGAGAGATGCTTTACGATCCCAGAAAGACCATATAGCATTCACTTGGTTATTGAGAAGTTTGAAAAATAACGCCTTAGCTATCCATTCAAAACTATTCCTGCTGTCAAAATAGCTAAGTTAGCAGTTTCTTCTGTTTATAAAGAAAAATACAAGGGCATAGGAAGATTTATGATACGAGTTGCCAGTGACTTTGCTAGAACTTGTAATGAACAATACATAGCGGCTCGTTTCCTAACAGTGGATGCCGATATTGAACACAATGCAGATGTTTTAGGTTTTTATCAAAAAAACGGCTTCCTTATAAATGAGGAGTTGTATAACAAAAACCGCAAAACAATAAGCATGCGAAGAGATATCTACAGGTGAGACTAAATTTTAAAGAATAGAGAGAAGAAAAACAGGGATTGAAGTTCAGACAAAAGGTAAAGGTATCAAAAATACCCAAAAGTCAATACCCCCATGAAATTTATCACTAAAAACAACCCATATACGCATAAAAACGCAGAATTTGCCTCAAAAACGCGGTTTTCCTATCCCCTAAATCCTAAAAATCGGGGGTATCGGGGTTCAGACAATGTTAAAAAAATGACAAAAATTTGTTAAAAAAATGACAAAAATGCAAAAAAATAAAAAAAACTTCCACTTTTGTCATAAAATAATGTATATTAACGTGTGAAATGGCATATAATAAGCACATTTACAGCCTGCTGCGGTGGTTCATCGCTATTGGGTCGTATGCTGCGGCTCCCCTCACGAGCATATTATGCCCCAAAAGCTTCCGCGCAATTCCGTGCGGAAATCACCTTAAAACCAGGAGGTTTTATGAACAAGATCAAATCAATGGCGGCAGTTGGCGCTGCTGCCGTGTTGCTTACGGCTAGTTTGGCTAGTGCGCAAGTTGGAACTGTTAGAGTCGATAAAGACGACACTGAAGGTTATTGGGCTACTGGTAATGATGATTTTATCTCTTTTACAGTTAAAATTGACCAAAAGCTATATGTTAAAGTAGTTGATAACAAGTTAGAGACAGATGCAGCAGGTACTATCGTGACAGCAAAAGATCTTACAATGTCAGCATCCAGTGCTATAGCGCCAACGGATTTAAAATATGCAGGTTATGTTGAAGTGGAAACCAATATAGGAGCATGGGATGTACAACTTGAAGCTAAAAATGGAGGAAGGTTGGCAAAAACTGCGGATGCTAGTTTAATAGGTACTCCTTCTACCTCTGCCGAGTATCTGAAAAATCTTAAGACTAACAGCGACGCTCTGCTTGTAGTACGTGCTTGCCACTACACGGCAGAATTTGATGTTGCTAACGCTCCTGCCACTGGTGGGCCACCTGCAAATTGCCCTGGTAGCGGGCAGGCAGTTTTATCAGCAGCCCCTGTCTCAGCACCGATTTCTCTAGCAACAGCTTTTAATAAAGCAACAGGCTTTAGAAAGGGAATCGAAACTGGTGCATTTACAACAGCAGGACCAGGTGGGGGTGATGGGGCGAATTTTGTTTTATGGGCAGGTATTCCAGCTACTATTGATGAGCTAGCTGGCAATGGTACGTACGCGGAAGAACTCGCCGTTACCTTTCTTTCTTGGTATTAATATTAGGCAGGCTCTAGCTTAAACTAGAGCCTTTTAATATGCTCAGGTTTTTGCTATGTTGCTGCTTCCCAGTTTTTGCAGCCTTGCCTGTTATTGGCACGAAGCAAGGGGAAGAAGTTCTTGACTCCGATGCTAAGGCAGAGGGGCTTTTGGGGTATTTCTCAGTTATAGGGGACAGCGAAAGAACTCCATTTGTATTGCAAGTAAGCTTTGGAGATTGTCGCGAGTTAAAAGACCGTTATAACAAAGCACTTCCTGTTTCCTTTAAGTTGAAATATAAAAACACCCAAAATAATTTGGAAAGTTTGGATTTGAAGTTGCCCGCAAAAGGACGGAATTGCTTTAGCAATATTGAATTTTACAATAATGTACAAGAGAGATACGATATGGAACTATGGGCTTTCTGGGAAGATAAAAAAGCAAGTGCCGGAACTTTCTATGGAAACGCCTCTTTTAAAATATTACCCAAACACTGAGGAAATTTATGCCCCTGCTTTTAATTTTACTCTGCTTTTCCTTTGCCGCAGCCTCCTTTACCATTAGCCCCCAGCACCTTGTATTAAAAGTGAACACAGGCGAAAGATTGGGCTGGGTAGAGATTACCCACGCAGGCAAAACACCTACTGCGGTGGAACTTAGCGTACATGAGCGCATTCTAGATTTAGATGGCGTTCTTATAAACGATTCCCTACGCAAAAGTGAAGATTTCACAGTTTATCCATCGCAAATATTGCTCTATCCCGGCAACAGAGTAAAAGCACAGGTAGTTCTAAAAGGCAAGGAAAGGATAAACGCAGACAAAGCCTATATTCTCTATGCCAAAGAGGTTCCTTTTGATTTTCCTAATGAAGAAGAGAAACTTAGCATAAACGTTTCTTTAACACTAAACTACCAAACCATAATAGCCTTGGAAACCAACAAACCCGGCTCTTTGAAATTCGTTTCTTCCAAGGCCCTGGACAGTGGCAAAGTAGAGGTAATAGTGGAAAACAAAAGTTCCGGGCGCGTTCCCGTAGGCCGTCTTTACATAATGGCAGGCAATAAAAAAATCACCGATTTTACCAGAGGTGTAAATTCCATTATGCCCGGCCAAAAACGCCGCTTTGTTTTTGAACACGATAAACCTCTTAAAGAAAAAGATTTCCGTTACGATATGGACTAAAGGCGATAATTGATGAAAACGGCGTGCTTTGCATTTTTAGCTCTTCTGTTTTTGGAAGCTTACGCCCAATCCGATGCCCCTTATGATGACTATGTTCCTCATGATGCGGAATACCAGCTATTCAAACCTTTGCAAACCCCAGCCGATACCACACCCGAACTGCAACGAATCTTGCGTGATACGGTTCTTGCTATCTTAGGACGGGAAAGAAGAAAGCGAATGGAACAAATGGAAGGTGATAGCATGTCTCAACAACAGGCTCCGGACAATAAGGCTACTTTTATTTTTGGATTAGAAACGAATTTGCCAAAAAGGCCGCAAAATTTGGACAGCCTAAGCCCTGAAGAGTTATTTTTTGCTGCTTTTAAAAAAGAAAGAGTCCGGGCGCATTATTTTATGGTTCGCTTTAACGGAGATGGCAAAAATTTTGGGAATACGGAAATCTCTTATGATTCTGCATTTACGGATTTTACCTTTTTTTCCATTCCCTTTTCTCAATATTTAGATTCCATATTAATCCCGGAATACCGCTCAAAAGTAAACGGCGCAGATGGTTTATTTCACAGCAAGCAATTAAAAGATTTAGGCTTTATCGTAAACCTGAATGAAATGATATATGAACTTAGCATTGATGTGCCGCCGGAAATGAAGGTATTGCAACGCATGAATTTTGCCGGAACATCAGAGCCAAGAGGCACGCAAATAAAACCTGCTTTATTTTCTTTTTACACAAATTTATATGCAAGGGAAAATTTTGGTTACAATAATTACAGATACTATGAACCCTACTATAGAAAAACTTCTAACGACAGGCGAAGTGCCATATACTTGGATTTAGACGGAGCTATGGCATTGGGTGGCTTTGTTTTAGAGAGCAGCGGCAATTTCAAAGAACCGGAAGGAGAGGAAAAATTCAAAGAAAATATCAGGCGTGGTGATGTAAGGTTGGTAAAAGACATTTACTCACTAAATTCACGCCTTACCTTGGGCGATGTGGGCGGAGTGTCAAACCTTATGGTTTATGAAAGCATGCTCGGAATTCGCTACGAGCATAACGATCGAATGTTTGACCGCAGCAGGCTTACACAAACCCATAAGGTAAATTTCTATTTGCCCCGTGCTTCGCAGGTGGAAATTCACATGGACGGCAAATTAAACCGCCGCTTGTATTTGCCCTCCGGCTATCATGAAATACATGGTATTACCGGGCATAGCGGCTTAAATACCGTGCAGGTCTTTGTGCCAGACGAAACAGGAACCCTTAAAGAAGTCCGCTACGATTTTGAGCTTGGCGATGGTCGCACCTTGTTCAAGGGAGAATCTCGCTATTCGCTCACCTCCGGTATAAAGCGGAGCCCTACCCACTATCCCGCAACTTTTAAATATCACACGGATGAACCCGGGCTTAACGCGGAATATATTTATGGCTTATCCCACTCACTGAGCACAGGTTTTTTATGGCAAGTTTCAAAGCAAAATCTTATGACAGGTGTGCAGCTATTAAATTCCAATCCCTTGGGCTACACGGGATTATTTGGGCTTATAAACACAGACTCTTTATCGCTTGGGAAACGTATAGATTTGAGGCACACTGTTAATATAGACAAACCTTCTAAATCTTTAGATAATTTGGATTTTTCATTATCCGGTTATTTTCAAAATTCCACATACAATCCATATTTATTTAGGCCAAGAAGCTATGCTTCTGATAATTTTGCAGGGATTTCCGGCAATATTGGCACTACTTTTTTGCAAACTTATGCATCTGCCCATTTGGAAACTTCTTTTTATAAAGAAAGCGAGTGGCAAGGTTTTGCAGACTGGCTCTATGGAGTATCTCTTTCAAAAAACATATATGGGCTTAATTTAAGTGCCGCTGCAACTTCCAATATTGGCAAAAACTACACATCATATCATTTCTCCCTAGGTGCCTCTTATGCCTTTGGAATAGACAAGCACCGCATAAGGCTCTCCGGTAGCTTGAACAGGCAATCCTATCACTCCGAATCGTATTATGTAAAAAATCAGTCTTATTATGAACCTCCGGATTTTGATTATGAAACGGATTACGAAGAAGATGAATTCATGAACGTCCCCGGATATTCCATTTATGACTTGCAAAAAAGAGCTGCTTTGGGCTGGTCTTGGTCAGACGGCGGTAGAAATATCGGAGGCCAGAGTTACTCTGCTAATGTTGCTATAAATAATAATTTGGGGAACGTGCTCTCAAGCTTGGGTACTCGTTACTATTTTAATCGTGCAGACATAAGCATTAATTCCAGTTTCTCTTATTACGAAAATCCTTATAATAATATAGATAGGCGAACATTAGGCATAGGGGCAAGATTCGCCACTTCCTTTATGTTTGCAGATGGTTTATGGGCATTTGGAAGGCCCGTAAGCCAAGGCTTTGTGCTTGCGGATGTCAACAAAAGTCTTAGTGGTGCGACAGTTCGTGTTAATTACTCCTCTGCTTATGACTCCGATTACAGCCGTAGTGGATGGCTTGGGGCGGCTTATCAGAATAGTATTGGTAGTTATCGTGCTAATTCAATAAATATTCGCCTCAATGACATGCCTATAGGGGCTTGGGTTGAGCAGAATCAGTATTATGCTATCGGGGCTTACAAACAAGGCTATGCTTTGCGTCTGGGTAATGATATGCGGACATTTATGCAAGTTCGTCTGGTTGATGAAAGGGGTGCTTTGTCAAACATCTATGTAGCTATTTTCCAACTCGACAGCGAAAACAAAATTGCAAACAAGCGTGCAACCTTTACCGCCAAAGACGGCACTCTGCAAATGGGCAACTTAATGCCCGGCGAAAAATACCGCCTAGGCTTTGACCCAAGCACCTACATAAAAGACATAGAAATAGAAATCCCCAAAGACGCCGGCCCCTTCCTAGAATTGCCGGTGATAAAGGTAGAGAGGGAATAGGGGGCGAGGGTTTATTTGTCAAGCCTCGTATCAATATATTCTTTGTCTTCTCTATTGAGGAATTTATTTTTTTCAAGGGTGAAAGTGAGAGCTTCTATAGTGTTGTTCAGATGAGCGAAATCATTGGCTTTAAGCTGGGCATGGAAAGAGCCGAGCTTCTCGTCTATTTTCTTTTCAATGAACATTTCCACGCCGTCTATTCTCTTGTTGAGAGACACTTCCACGCCGTCTATTCTCTTGTTGAGAGACACTTCCACGCCGTCTATTTTCTTGTTGAGAGACACTTCCACGCTGTCTATTTTCTTGTTGAGAAACGCTTCCACGCTGTCTATTTTCTTGTTGAGAGACACTTCCACGCCGTCTATTCTCTTTTCAAAAGAAAATTTAAGCCACATAACGCCGCAAACAACGAATGCTACTATAACAAGCATCCTAATATTCTCAGCGTTGAAAATAAAATCAACTGTGCTTTCCATAAATAGCCTCCATTGACAAATATAGAAAAATTTTTCCTGTTTTCCGCATATTTTGCCATTGTTCGCCAACGATTTTTCCGAATTCGTTCAAATTCCTAAAAATCGGGGGTATCGAGGTTCAGGCGTTTAAATTATACGGGTTCATTAAATAATTTGCTTTTTGTGTTTTGCTCGGTTCTATTTGAGGGATTAGTTTTGCAAAAGGGGTTATGGATAAATCTCCGTGAGTTTGCAGCTGGGTTTCAGATTTTATTAAACTTTCGCAACCGTTTTTTAGCACATAATAAAAATTTGCCCTTGCGTGCAAAATAACCTCTTCGCCTTCCGGGAAATGGCTTGCCAAAGCCTTTAAAGTAGAAACGCCATGCAAAGTTCTTTTACCGCTAAAACACAATCCTTCGCAAAAAGCAATGCCGGCCCTAATGCCTGTAAAACTCCCGGGGCCAAGCGTAACCAAAACCCGCTCTATTTGAGAAAGTTCAAAATTATTTTCTTTTAGCAATCTATCAAGGAGTAAACCCAACGCATCGCCTTTTGCATTTGCGTCTGAGAATTCGCAGTTTGCACCACTTGCATAAAGCCCCAAATTAACGCCTTTGCGGGAACAATCAACAACCAAATCCATATCAATTCTGCAAAAATACCGTTTGCGTTGGGCGTGCCATCTCTATTTTTCTCTCTGCAAATGCATCCATCACCGCTAAATTTATTTGCTCTTGAACATCCATATAAACCACATAATCCGGGCTAGTTACCCAATAAATAAATTCATAATCTATTGAACTTGCATCAAAGCCTTTTAGGTGCCCGCGGTCAAAACGTGCTTTGCTTTGATTATCTATAATATTTTTTACAATACCCGTTATTGCCTGCAAATTTTCTTTTGCGGTTTTGTATGTAACTCCAATGGTATAAGTAATGCGGCGTTCTTTCATCTGTTTAAAATTATTCAAGCGGCTTTCTAAAATATCGTTGTTAGAAATCACAATTTGCTCACCTGTTACGGAGCGTATGCGTGTAGTTCTTATGCCTGTAGATTCCACCGTGCCTCTAATATCTCCTATTGCAATAAAATCGTCTATTTCAAAGGGTTTATCTATCATTATGGAAATAGAAGCGAATAAATCACCGAGTATTTTTTGCACGGCAAGAGCAACCGCAATACCGCCCACACCCAAACCAGCCATAAGCGAAACAACCTTTACTCCCAGATTATCCAAAATCAAAAGCAAAATCACAGCCCAAATAATGAATTTTCCAAGCCAGTTGATAATCACAAATCCCGAATTTTTAACGATATTAGGATTGTTTTTCTTGCTCCAGTTGTTCAATACATCGCAGAATATAACATTTACCCAAATTCCTATTTGCGCAAAGGTTGTTAATATCAGAATTTTGACAGGCAAAAAATCATATTCGCCAAAATTTAAAATCTCTGTGCCAAAGAAAATAGCAATAACGGCAAAAAACCAAAATTTGCTATTCTTCAAGGCATCTACGGCTATATCGTCTAGTATGTTGTCTGTGCGGCTTGCAATTTTATCTATTTGCTTAACAATAACCTTGAAAATAAACCTAAACAAAAAATAAACTGCTACAGTTATTGCAAATGCCAAAATCCAATGCCACACGGAATTGCCCAAAAAGTAAATTCCTTTTTCTGTATTTACAAATGAGTCAAAAAGTGCCAATAATTTTTCCATACTGGGAAAATAGAAAATTTCTACCTTTCCCCTATGGCAGACATAATAATAAGAGCTACGGCAACACACGCACCCCTTAGGTTTGTGCTTGTTTCTATAAAAGATGCTATGAACAAAATTGGCTCTAAACATGAGGCAAAGGGCTTTGCCTTAAAGCTAATGGCAGAAACTGCGGTTGCTTCGCTTTTGCTTTCTAGCGGGCTAAAATTTCCCGGCACTGTAAGTTTGCGAATGGATATGGATGGAGATTTAAAGCTTTCTCAAGCGGATTCCACCCCCCAAGGATTATTGAGAGCCGTAATTCCACAAGACGATTTACAGAAAATAGGGAGCGAACCGCTGGTAGTCCCGCAAAAATTGACCGTAATTCAACTCAACGAAAAAGCCCAAAGGGTAAAAGAAAGCATAGTAGAAGCACCCTCCATGCAAATGGGCGTTAATTTAACCGCCTACTTGCGCCAGTCTGAGCAAACAAAAAGCGGTGCGGGAATTTTGGCAGAGGTATCTAAAGAGGAGCCTTCTAAGCTGGATTTTGCCATAGGTTTTTTAGTAGAAGCATATCCAAACGCAGAAATACGGGACTTGGAAATTATGGATGCCGTTATTCGCTCCTTGCCAAATTTAAGGGATTTTTACAACAAAGGCGAATATAAAATCAAAGACTTGGCAAATATGCTGCGTGGCCCCTACGATATAGAGATTGTTAAAGAAATTGTCCCTCAATTTTATTGCCCATGCAGCCATGAACGGGTTATTGCAAACCTATCTTCTTTGCACGAATGCGAAATAAAAGACTTAAAGCAAAAAAACGAAGTGCTGGAAGTGGTGTGCGATTTTTGCAGAACACGCTATAATATTAAGCCAGAGGAAATTACTCCTCTTTCCACAGCATATTAAAAAGCGTTAAACTCTGAATTCTTATTTCCGTTGTTATATAATCAAGAGTCTCGCTTAACTTGCCGTGAAACAGCATAATAGGAATTGCAATTATCAAACCCGTTTCTGTTGTAATAAGGGCTTCGGAAATACCGCCTGCTAAAATTCTGGCATCATTTGTGCCTACTTGCGTTATCACTTGGAACAGCGTAATCATTCCCGTAACCGTTCCCAAAAGGCCAAGCAATGGCGCAACCGTGCCGAGTGCGGCTAAAAAGCCCATTCGCTTTTCTAGCTTGGATTGCTCGGTAAGCAACACTTCTTGCAGGTTTTTTTGAGCTTGCTCTTTTCCATTGGTGAAATTCTCAACTATTATTCCTAAAATTCTTCCCAGACTAGTTTTCTGTTTTTTGCACAAATCTTTTGCTTCTGCAATTCGGTTGCCTTTTATAAGGGTATGCAATTTTTTTGTGAATGTTTTTGAAATATGCCCACGCCTCCACATTATAAAACCACGTTCCAAAGCTATTAACAAAGCGGCAAACGCAACCAATGCCAAAGGATACATCACAATGCCGCCCAACTTATACCACCCCAAAAGTTTTTGCACCCAAGTTTGCTCCACAGTGCCTGTGCTTGCTCCAAGAACGGATTTTGTTTGCAAAACATCTATGGGAATCCAAGAAAAATCTGCTCCCTGCTGTGCATTCAAAACGCTTTGCTTTATCCCAGCCGAGAGTTCTTTTGAAAAAGCAGAACGCCATTCAAAGACCTTGCCCGTGAGAGAGCCTGTTCGCAAAACTGCTCTGATATCTTCGCTTTGCCCCAAAGCAACATCTGCAAAAAATATTGTGCCAAGCCGCAGGCGGTAGGAATCTTTTGTTGCAAACTCTTGCGTTTGCGTTAGTTCAAGCCGCCCGAATTTATCGTTGAAATAAGTTTCAAGAGTGGGCGGTTCGTTTGCAAAGTACAGTAAACGCTCTTCCATTTTTGCAGGAAAGTCCTGTTGAACTTCGTCAACGCTTTTATCTATGGCTTGCTTAATTTGCAAGTGAAAATTATCCAAATCATTTTTAACCGCAATGGCTTTTTCTTTTTGCTCCGTTGCCAAATTGCGAAGTGCCCCCAACTCCGTTGCCGCACGGGATATATTATCAGAAGTTTTTGAATAAAGCCCCTCAAAAACACGGGTTTCATTTTGATATTCGCTATTCGCTTGATTGTGAGTATAGCGATTTTGCCAGCGAACGGTCTCTGATTTTTCCAATTGATTTGCTTTATCCAATTTGATTCTTTTCAAGGCATCTACTTCCCGCCTTAAAGAATCAAGTGTTTGCTGCTGTGCGGCAAGGATTACCTGCGCTTGTGCTTGGGCAAACAGACTTGCGGCTAAAAATAAAAGGGGTATTATTACACGCATGGAAAAAGAAATATAGAAAAACGTAAGTTAGTAGGGGCGTTGCCTGCAACGCCCCTACTAACAACAACGCCCCTACTCTAGATAACCAGCAAAGACTCATCCCAGCTTTCGTGCTTTTCATAGCCTAAAAGGTTAGCAGTTGTAGCTGCTATATTTGAAAGCCCTGCAGTTGGCAAATTTTTAAGCGAAAGTTTGCCGCCGCTTACATTATCATAAAGAATAAAAGGCACGGGATTTAATGTGTGAGCGGTTTTTGCTTTTATGCTTCCGTCTGCATTTTTTGCCGGTGCCTTTGTTTTTTTGTCTATCTCGTACATCTCGTCTGCGTTGCCGTGGTCTGCGGTGATTAACGCAATTCCACCCATAGCATCTACTATAGGCAAAATACGGGCTAATGCCAAATCCACCGCTTCTACTGCCATAGTTGCCGCTCTAAAAGAACCCGTATGCCCTACCATATCTCCGTTTGCAAAATTGCAACGCAAAGCATTGTATTTGCCACTTTTAAGAGCCTCAATCATGGAGTCTGCAATTTCTGCGCTTTTCATCCACGGGCGTTGCTCAAAAGGAATAACATCGCTGGGAACTTCAAAATATGTTTCGCCGTTAAATTTGCCAGAACGGTTGCCATTCCAAAAATATGTAACATGGCCAAATTTTTGAGTTTCCGAACAAGCGTATTGCGTTATGCCGCATTTGGAAAACCATTCGCCGCTAGTATTTTTGATTGCAGGCGGCGGTACCAAAAAGCGTGGAGGGAGTTTTAAGTCTCCATCGTATTGCAGCATTCCCGCGTAAGTTACTTTTGGGTAGCGTTTGCGGTCAAATTTGTCAAAAGATCCTTCTTCAAAAGCACGGGTAATTTCAATGGCTCTATCTCCACGGAAATTGAAGAATACAACTGAGTCTCCGTCTTGAACAGTGCCAACGGGTTCACCGTTTTTTGCAATCACAAATGGCGGCAAATCTTGGTCTATAGTTCCTTTGTATTTATCACGCAAGGCTTTTACGGCAATGGATGCGCTTTCAAATTTGTCACCTTCGCCTAGTATATGAGTTTGCCAGCCCAGTTCTACCATTTTCCAATTTGCTTCGTATCTGTCCATTGTGATTTTCATTCTGCCACCGCCGCTTGCAATGCAAACATCAAAGGAAGAATCGCTTAAATCTGAGCAAAATTTTTCAAAGGGTTCAATATAATCTAAAGCACTAGTTTCCGGGACGTCTCTGCCGTCTAAAAGAGTGTGAACTCGGACTTTCTTTAATCCTTCTTTTTTAGCTTGGGCAATCATAGCTTTTAAGTGGTCAATATGGCTATGCACATTCCCGTCTGAAAATAAACCTATAAAGTGCAAGGTTCCATTTGCCGCTCCTTTTACAATCTCTTTCCAAGCATCCCTGCCCCAGATTTCGCCTGCCTTTATAGAGTCTGCAACTAGGGCTGCTCCCTGATTATACACCTGCCCGGCTCCAATGGCATTATGCCCAACCTCGGAATTTCCCATATCTTCATCGCTAGGCATTCCAACCGCAGTGCCGTGTGCTCTTAGCGTAATGTTGGGATACTTGGCAAAAAGCATATCCAAAACAGGCTTGCGGGCAAAAGTAACCGCATTGCCCTGTTCATTTTTGGAAATTCCAACCCCATCCATCACAATAGTAAGAATAGGTCCCTTAATGCCGCCGAAAGAAGAATGTTTTTTTAGCATGGAGGGAAGATAGAAAATTACCCCACCTCGTCTTGAGGCACCGGCAATTCTGCCAGTGCTTTTGCTGCATCTGCTATGCTTTCATTTTTGCAATCGCTGTGCAAAAGCCCGTCTTTAAGTTTTAAAGTGCGGCTGCTGAATGTTGCTATATCCGGTTCATGGGTTACAAAAACTATGGTTTTTCCCTGCTTGTTTAATTCTTGAAAAAGAGACATTATTTCGTAGCTTGTGCGGGTGTCTAGGTTTCCTGTTGCTTCGTCTGCTAAAATCATAACAGGGTCATTTACCAAAGCCCTTGCAATGGCAACCCTCTGTTGCTGGCCACCGGAAAGCTGGTTGGGAAAATGCCCGCTACGGTAAGCAAGCCCCACTTTTTCAAGGCAAGCCATTGCCCTGGTTCTGCGTTCCTTTGCAGAGATTAACGAATTGTAAAGCAAGGGAAGCTCCACCTGCTCAACTGCGCTGGTGCGTGCCAAAAGGTTATAACTTTGGAATACAAAACCTATTTTTCTGTTTCTAAGTTTGGCAAGAGCCTCTCTTTTTAGCTTTTGAGTTGGCTCGCCGTCTAAAATATATTCGCCGCTTGTTGGCCTATCCATGCAGCCAAGCGTATTTAGCAAGGTTGTTTTTCCGCTGCCGCTTGCTCCCATTATGGTTACAAATTCACCCTTGAAAACAGAAAAAGTTACGCCCCGCAAAGCGTGCACAACTTCTGCTCCCATGCGAAAATCACGCTTAATATGCCTTATATCCAAAATTGTTGGGCTTATCATAATGCGCCAAGGATTTCAATTATGGTTTCACGGACAATACCCGTTGTTTGGCCGGCTACGGTAGAGAGAGTTTTACGAGCTTCCGGCGTGTTTATTACGCCAAGAGCCAGTGCAGCTTCTCTGGCAACTGTTTCGTTTGAATTATCTGCAACTATGCTACCCAAGGGGTCTAGGAATATTGGATCTGGGAAATGGCTCATCATGCGGATTGCAATAATCCTATTCTCCTGTACAACGCCCTTGTTTTTTGCCTCTCTCACTAAAAATCTTTTTGCCGGTATTTCTTTGCCCATAAAAACTTTTTCTTTTGCGAGCAAGGAATCAGGGTTAAATTCATCTGCTTTGTAGCCATTCACAATTTCCATAAAATCTCTTACCAAAGTCTGAATATAGCCGCCTATATCTTCTACTACATCTGTGCCTGAATACAGCATCTCAATATTATCCACTCTTGTGCGTAAATCGGCTAAATCTCTATCTTGAAGAGCGAGTTGCTTTTTAAGGCTGTCAACCTCGGCTTTTTGGCTTTGTATTATGGAACCAAACCCACCACTGATGGCAATAGACATATAAATGCCAGGGGAACGGTAGCCAGTTTCTGTTCCCTGAATTTTGGTTCTAAACTTCAAGTGGCCATCGTCCAAAGAAAAATACCTGTAAAATTCGCTTGCACCCACATTGATATGAAAACGTTTTGTTGGCTTTAGAGATAAGCCTATGTTACGGTGGGAACCATGCGAAAAGCCGCGTCTGAAAAATCCCTCATAAATGACACATAATTTTTGTGTGCCAAGGCATTGCTCAATGCCCCAGAAGGGTGCAACGGCGTTTTCGTCCATATTGGGAAAAGCAGAAACCCCGCCTAAAATCCTCCACCATTCGCTCCCCCACTCCATAACTGCGTAAAATTCCCCGGATAGCTCTTTGCGGGTATCTTTTGGAACCGAATAAAAATATGCCTCCGGGCTTTGCACAAAGGCCCTAGCCCCAAGTGCAAATGAAGGTATAACTCCGTAAGCTTTGCTAATTTGGTCTTTTATGTCTAAAGAAACGTCATTTCCAAACTGAACGCCAAAATCCAGCGAATTGAAAAGCCCAAAACGCAACGAGGTCACAAAAGGGTGCCTGTCGCACATTCTGTTTGTAGTACAGCTCGATTGGTGGTAGCCAATAGTTCCCCTTACTTGAAAAGCCTTGTCGCTCAGAACCTCTGCAGAAGGCACAACCAAAAAATCACCGCCATCGCTCAAGGCAAAAACAAGCTGTGAAAGCAGGCAAATCAAGAAAAATGTGATTTTTTTTATAAACACGGGGTAAATATAGAAAAAATACTTGACATTTTGTAAAAATATTGCTATTTTTGCGTCATTATGTCTGCGAAGAAATATCTAAGCAAAAGTGTTTACGAGGCAGCCGTTGAACGAATTGATATTATATTTAAGAATTTTGAGAAAATATACATATCATTCAGCGGCGGCAAAGATAGCAGCGTTATGCTGAATCTGGCGGTTGATTATATGAGAAAACATAATATACGCGAAAAAATAGGCATATTGTTTATAGATTTGGAAGGGCAATATAAAATAACCATTGACTTTATTAAAAACATTTTGATAAAAAACAGAGATTTATTCGATGTGTACTGGTGCTGCCTACCGCTAAATCTCAGAAATTCCCTAAGCGTTTTTGAACCCTTTTGGACACCCTGGGATTTGAATTACAGGGATAAATGGATAAGAGATTATCCCGATTATCCATGCATTACCGAAAAAAACAATCCTTTTCCCTTTTTCAAAAAAAATATGGAGTTCGAAAATTTTATCATCAAATTTGGAGAATGGTATGCCGGCGACAAAAAAACCGCATGTTTGGTGGGAATTCGCTCTGACGAAAGTTTTAATAGGTTTAGAACCATAGCCTTAAAACAAAAAAATATGCTAAATAACTTAACCTGGACCACAAAAGTACCAAAAATCGAAAAATTATACTGCTGCTACCCCATATATGACTGGAGAGACAGGGATATATGGATAGGGAACTATAAATTAGACTGGGATTATAACGGATTATACGATTTATTTTACAAAGCCGGGCTTAGCCTAGCCAAAATGAGAATTTGCCAGCCTTATGGAGACGACCAGCGCATAGGGTTAAACCTTTTTCGCATAATAGAGCCTGAAACTTGGGCAAAAGTGGTAAACAGGGTTAGCGGTGCAAATTTTGGCAATATTTATTGCGGCAACAGGATAATCGGATATAGAAACGTAAAACTTCCAAAGGGGCATACTTGGAAAAGCTACACCAGATTGCTGCTGGAAACGCTCCCAAAATCAACAGCGACAAATTACAAGACCAAATTCTTTAAATTTATAAAATATTGGAAAAACGTAGGTTCTGTTGTAAATACATCATGGATGCCAGATGGAGCGGTTTTTTCTGGCAGGCTTTCAACACGCGGCAATAAAAACCTGCCGCTTGTGATCTACAAAAAAATCCCCGATAAACTTCCGGCTTGGGCAGAAACAAAAAGACTAGGGCCAAGCTGGCGCCGCATGGCTATATGCATTCTAAAGAATGACCTGCTATGCCGTTCTCTCTCTTTTGCGCAAACTAAAGCCCAGCGAGAACGTATGCAAATTTTACTGGAAAAGTACAAAATAATATAGGAGGTAAAATGAAAAAAAAGGAATACAAAAGCCCCGCGTACAATATAAAGGCTATTCCTGTGGAAAAACTGAGAGCCAACGAATACAACCCCAACAGCGTTGCGCCGCCGGAAATGGAGCTTTTATACCTTAGCATTAAGGAAGACGGCTACACCATGCCAATAGTCGTTTACTATCATAAAAAAGATAGTATTTACGAAATAGTGGACGGTTTTCACAGATACTCCGTAATGCTGCAATATCCGGATATCTATGAAAGGGAAAAGGGTCTCATCCCCTGCTCAATTATTGAAAAACCAATAAGCGAGCGTATGGCCTCAACCATAAGGCATAATAGGGCGCGTGGAAGCCATAGCGTGGATTTGATGAGTAATATAGTCGCGGAATTGGTAGAGATGGGCAAAGACGATAAATGGATTTCAAAGCATCTGGGAATGTCCATGGACGAAATTCTAAGATTAAAGCAGATAACGGGTTTAGCTTCGCTGTTCAAAGACGAGGAATTTTCCAAGAGCTGGATAGTAGAGTAACCTAGGCAAATTTTTCTAAATTCCTCTCATGCATTATCTAATTCTGTTAATCTCTCTTTTAATAATCTCGTGTGCGCCGTCAGAACCCGCTATTCCTGCCGGTGTTGATATATTCAAGGTAGAAGCTACGGCTAATGAAGCATTGAACCTTGCAAAAGCGGATTCTGCGCAAATAGCCGCTCTATCGCTTAACTTGGAATTCATATCTAAGCGAATAGACTTGTTAGACAGTATCTCTGCGGCATTGCCCATAGCCGTGACAGGCGAGAATATGCTGCAAATTGCCCTTTTAAGGGAAGAAGTGGCATTTATGCGTAGATTTTTGGAAAATCAAGACAAGGTGCCTCTAGTAAATCCCACTCGTAAACTGCCAGCAGAGGCGGTAGGCCCCTTTCCCGCAGAATACGAGAAAGCATTATACCTTTTCTCGGAAAAAAAATATAGCGAGGCGGCAGCACAGTTTGAAAGAGTAACGGTGATTTATCCCAAAAGCGACTGGACAGACGATGCCTGGTATTGGGCAGGAGAAGCGCAAATGGCTCTGGGCAATTACGGGCAAGCAATTTCTGCTTTTGAAAAGGTATTCTTTTACGCAGAATCTGTTAAGCAAGCCGATGCCCGCTTTCAAATAGGGATATGTTTGCTTAAAATTGGAAATAGGGAACTAGCAAAGGAAGCTTTTTATAAAGTAAAGGAACTCTACCCAAGAAGCCCAAGATCTTTGCAAGCGCAAACTGAATTGAACAAGTTAAAATAAAAAGCTATTTCTTTCTTGTAGAGGCTGCGCGGAATGGGGCTTGCTTTGCACGGGACTCTTCGCGTTCTCTGCGGCGAATTTCGGTATCGTCTGGGAAGAATTCTTCAAATGCAAAGCCAATACCTATGCCAAAAACTACCCCAACAGGAGGAATAGCCTCACCTGCTTTACTCTCTGTTACCAGAGAGACAAGCTTTGGCGGCATTTTATCCTTATCCCATTTCCACGAATTGTTAGTTCTTCCCCATGAGTTTCCGCCATCTTTGAAGCCATTGCCTATGGTATAAACACCTAGCAAAGCTTGCAAAAAGTACCACTGGTCGCTCAAATAGGTAATAGATAAGTCAAATTCATAGCCTCGGCAAGTTATCAATTCGCGAACTCCGCTTCCGATATCCTTAGGTTCAATTTTGTGGTCGTAATAAACTGTTCCGTAAGAAACTTGAACGCCCAAGTGTATTGGATTTTTTGGGAACATATAATATGCAAAACCTATACGCCAGCCCATTCCACCGTCTAAGGAATAAACATCTGGCATGGCAGGGTCTTCGTGTTGGGGGATAAAGCCACCGGTTAGGAAGGCAGAAAAGTGCCAGCGGGTTATGTATTCTACCCCTGCACCAAAACCAAACCAATTAGCACCCATTACGGGAAATTTTGTTCCCATTCCCAACTCTAAAATCAAACGGTCTTTTAACCAATCACGGCGGCGCAAAGAAGTTGCATATTCGTCTGCACGTCGCTCCTCTTCCCATTGCCTGCGGGCAGTGAGATCATCTTCTTGGGCGGCTCTTACTCTTTGCGCCCAGACTAATTCCGAGCAGAATAAAAACAAAACGAGTAATTGAAAAATCCGTTTCACCATACTTACCTAAAATACATTTTTTTTGGATAAAACGGCTAATTTTAGCTATCTTTTTTCCAAATTGTTAATCATTTCCTCGTCCATGAGCATTTTTCGGGGTTTACTGCCGTTTGGTTTGCCGCAAATACACTCTGCCGTCAATTGATCCATTATTTTCCCGGCACGTGCAAAACCAATGCTAAGCCTCCTTTGCAAGGTACTTATAGAGAGTTCCCCCGCTTCCAAACCTAGGCGTGCTGCCTCCCAAAATAGGGGGTCTTTGCTCTTGACCGGGGTAAAATTCTCTTCGCCGCCTTCTGTCTCTCCCAAATCAAAGGATTCTATTCTTTCGTAGCTCACATTTTGGCTTGAGCAGGCGTATGCAAGAGCCTCCACCTCTGAGTCCTTCAAAAATGCACCGTGAATGCGGATTGGCTCCGGATTATCGTTTGAGCGAAATAGCATATCTCCCCTTCCAAGCAATTTTTCTGCTCCTGTGCCATCTAAAATGGTTTTGGAATCTATATAGGAGGCTACTTTGAAACTTATGCGAGAAGGTAAATTTGCCTTTATTACACCCGTTATCACATTTACGGAAGGTCTTTGGGTAGCTAGCACCAGATGAATGCCAACCGCCCTGGCTTTTTGCGCTATTCGGGCAATACTTGTTTCTATCTCCTTCCCTGCAGTCATCATTAAATCAGCAAGTTCGTCTATTATAACAACTATAAAGGGCATGAGTTTTCGCTCTTCTTCTGGAACATCTTCTCCCAGCTCCGAATTCCTGAATTTATCATTAAAGCCATCTATATTCCTGACTTTTGCGGTTGCCAACACCCCATAGCGCCTGTCCATTTCTACGCAGAGCCATTTTAAAGCTTGTGCTGCAAGCTCCGGCGATGTAATAACGGGGTGCAAAAGATGCGGAATATCCCTATACATGGCTAGTTCTACAACCTTTGGATCAACCAGAATAAGGCGAACTTCGTCTGGGCTTTTGCTGAATAGAATGCTCGCCAAAAGAACATTTATGCAAACGGATTTTCCCGCTCCCGTTTGGCCGGCTATCAGAAGGTGCGGTGTTCTAGTCAAATCGGTTACAAAGGCATCTCCCATGATATCTTTACCTAGCACCACTTGAATTTTCTTGGGGTCTTTGGTAAATTTGGGCGATTCCAGAATTTCCCTGCAAAAAACCGTTTGCGGTTTGCGGTTGGGCATTTCAAGCCCCACCACAGATTTGCCCGGTATAGAAGACACAATCCTTACAGAGGCAGTTTTGAGCACCAAAGCCAGATCATCAGACAAGCTCTCAAATTTTGAGACCTTCACGCCCGGACCAGGTTCTATTTCAAAACGATTTATCACAGGGCCTGTCATAATACCTGTGACCTTGCCCTTTACATTAAAATTTGCCAGTTTATTTTCTATTTCTTTGCCTGTCTGTTCGAGTTCTTCTTTGGTATAGTCCAAAGTTTGATCAGGCACGGTAGCTAGGATTTCCGGGATGGTAGGGATTAGGTATTCGTCGTAGGAGGGTTCTTCCGTATTTAGTTGAGAGCTCCGAGTTGAGAATTGAGAGTTATTTTCATTTTCATTTTGTTCTTGTTCTTGCTCTTGTTCTTCAACTCTCCACTCTTCACTCTCCATTCTCAACTCTTCCTGTTTGCCAAGCAAACCCTCTATCTTAAGCTCTCCGCCTTTTACGTCTTCCCATTCGTTTATGTCTTTTATGCGATTATATTCAGCAAGTTCATCACGCAGGCGGCGGATTTCGCGGGGGTCTGTGGTTATAGCTAATTGACGGTTTATTCTATCTATTACATCTGTAGAACTTGAATCTAAAGAAAGCTCTTCGCTTTTGAATGGGTCTTTGCCAATGGTTAAATCTTGTTTGCCCTGCTTTCCAAAGGGAGAACCTTTTGCGGGTTTTACTTCTCCTAGTTTAACAGCTACAAAATCGCCTGTATCAGGGTCTTTCCTGTACATTATGATTTCTGGTTTTCTTGCGAAGTCCATATTGTAAAGGAGGGTTTGGCAAACAAGTTTTATTCTTTTTCCTATTTCAATCAAGTGCCTAGGCCTTAGCCCAAAGCAGAACGTTGTCATTAGAATGCCTAGGTAGGAGCATAATAAAAGCCCGTCTGTGTCTTGCCCAAAGAGTGGCGGGAAAACCTTTTTCGTCAAAAACAAGCCTATAAAACCAGCAAATTCCCTTGATGCCATCTCAAATTTGAATGAGACTTCTTTTAGCATATTTGGCATTATTATGGCAAATATTATGCTTGAGAATATATAAAGCAACGTAAAGCCTAAAGTATAATGCCCATAAGAAACTATGCCTTCCCTCGGTGGGTTCAGCACTTTTTTTAAGAGAAGCCAAATTGTAAAAGAAAAGAAAGCCATGAGCAAAAGGATAAGAGGAAAGGGGCCAAATAAACGGAGTTCAATGTCTGAAAATTTTGCGGCATAAGGCCCAAAAAGATTTCTGCCTTCACCCGGCTCGGCAAAAATATCTCCCACAAGAGAAAGAACCGAGGTTATGAGAAAGAGAGATAAAAAAGCAAGCAATGCAATAAACTTTCTCCTGCCGCCGTTTTGTACATCTGGTTCCACGGGTATAGCGGTGGTTCTGGTTTTAGGCTTTCTCTTTTTCTTGGATGCTGGTTTTGGCATGGGGAATAAATATAGAATTTGCTGAACTAGCGTAGATGCCTGCAATGCATAGAATTGCGCAAATTGCAAATGTCAGTTTCCAGCTTTGCATAAAATTTTCAAATTTGTCTGGTGTTATTTGGGAATCGCCTATAAAAAGGGAAATAGACATCATCGCTATGCCCATGCTAAATGCCTGCCCAGTAAGTCTCATGGTGCCAACAGTTGCAGTTGCTTGACCAATACGCTTGCGTTTTACAGCCCCCATTATTACCTTTGTGTTTGGGGAACTGAATAGCCCGGAACCAAGGCCTAAAAATAAAAGCATGGCAATTATGATAGCAATAGAAGTTTCCATCCCTGTAAAAATAAGCCCCGATAAACCGATTACGCTTAACCCCATTCCCAGCATGGCAATCTTGGATGGTTCAAATTTATCTGCAAGCCGGCCAGCATAAAAAGCCGCTATCGATTGCAACACCGCCGCAGAAATTAAAATCAAACCCGCCGCCCTTGCATCAAATCCCCGCAAAAATTGCAAATAAAGGCTTGCCATAAAAAACACCGCCGTTACTGCCGCATAGCTAAAAAACGCCGCAAGCGATGCAAGGGTAAAAACTCTGTTACTCTCAAATAAACGCACCTGAAACAAGGGCTCACTCTTATTCTTTTCATAATTATAAAAGAAAATGAGCAACAAAATTCCTGCAAAAACCAAAACCATAGCATCCAAACCCGGCAATTCGGAAAATCCAAAAACTAGGCAAAACAGAGCAACTCCGTAAAGCAAGGAACCTCTTTTGTCAAAATGCTTGCTGCTTTGCTCAACCCATTCTTCTTTTATAAAAAAAGGAATGCTAAAAGCCTGTGCTATGAGAATTATGCCCGGTATGTAAAACACGCTTTCCCAGCCAAGGTAATGCGTGAATATCCCGCCAAAAAAAGGCCCTACCGCAAGAGCCAAATAAACAACAGAAGATAAAGTTCCCATTGCCTTGCCACGCTCGTTGTGCTCAAAAGTCGCAGACAAAATTGCCAAATTTGTGCCAAAAATCATCGCACCGCCAAGCCCGGAAAATATCCTAAAAACTATAAGAGAAACAAAATTCCAAGAAAATGCGCAAACCACAGAAAAAATGCCAAAGAGCGCAACCCCGCACAAAAACATCTTTTTCCTGCCGATTAAATCTGCCATTTTTGCAAAAGGAACCTGGCACACCGCCGCTGTAATTAAAAACACGGAATTTATCCAGCCAAGTTGTTTTGCATCCAAGCCAAAAGCCACCGCAATCTCCGGAAGCGCCAAATTGAGCGATGAACCCATATACGGAACCAAAAAAGACGTAAGGCAGAGCGTAAAAAGCACTGCAGATTTTTTATTTGTCATATTGTATATTCCCCATTTCTCCTCATGATAATCCAGTTTTTGAAAAACGGGTCATCGAATTCGTAATTCTTGTTTTTTATGATATAACCACGTGTAACTAAACGCGTAAGCCCGCTGTAAATTGTGCTTTGAGGGAACGAAAGCGTAGGCAGCTTTCCTTGCATGGCAAGGCTTATCAGGATTTTTTTATCCGTTCTGCTAATTGTGTTCCAAAGCCGTTCATAGTCGGTATCATGAATTGCTATTATGCTTTTTGCAACAAGCGGCAACATATCTTTTTTATATCTCTCTTTTTCCAGAAATGAAAAATAGTAAAAGGCGAGTTGTTGAGTGTAGTATGGGTGCTGCTGCGTAAATTCCAAAATTTCTCTTGATATGGCTTCGCTTTTATTTGTGATTTTGTCAAAGCGTTTTTTCAGATAATCAAAAAAATCGTTGTAAGGAATTTTATCCAAAGCCATAAGATAGCCAAAATGGTAAAATGGAGATTTTTTGCTTTCAAAAATGGTTTTCATCATGGATTCCAAGCTGCCTAAAAACACATAGCTCACATTTTTATGGTGCTGAATTACCGCCCTGAGTTGCTTTGGCAAATTTTTGTTCAAAGACAGAACTTCCTGGAACTCATCCAAGACAACAATCGGCTTGTTGCTCTTTTTGCCTGTTTTTTCAATGAGGTTTAAAACATCTTCCAGCGGTGTAAATTTATTGCTTGCAGAGGCGGCAAAGGATGCTTCTACGCTGCCGGTTTGCGGATTAAGTTCCAGCGTAGGCACTATTCTGAAATTTGCCAAAAAATGCTTTATGTTTTCCCATTGATTTATGCTCAGGTATTTTTTGAGAAGTTGCGTTGCCAAGTCAGAAACATCTGTGGCTAATTGCAAATCCATATAAACCACGGGCCTTGAAAGCGAACTTGTAACCTTGTTGATCAAAGAGGTTTTCCCATAGCGGCGGGGCGATATTAAAACCAAATGATTGCTGCTTGCAAGTACGTTTTTGGCATCTTCGGCTTCTTTTTCCCTATCGGTAAAAAAATCCTCGCTTACCACGGAACCAAACTTAAACGGATTTGCCATATAAATAACCTCTTGAAAATCACGAAAAATATAGTAATTTTTATTACGAAAAATTTCGTTACGAAATTTTTCGTAGCTTCAAAACCCGTTCAGTATATAGGTTGGGCTAACACCGAGCGAATAAATATCGTCTCTGAATTCATCCTCTTTTACGTTGCCGCCTAGCACCAAAGCGGAATCTATGCCTGCTATGTTTGCTCCTGCAATGTCTGTTCCCAGGGTGTCTCCTATCATAATTACGCTTTCGGTGCTGGGTATTAAACTGCGAAGCGCTATTTGAAAAATTAAAGGGAAGGGCTTTCCGCAAAACAGAAGCTGGCAACCTGTTTTTTCTTTTAAAGCATTTGCAATGTGGCCTGTTACCGGGAATTTTTCACCGCTTACGCGTGGGGCATAGACATCTGGGTTTAGGACCAAAATCCTTGAGTTTTCTTTTGATAAAACCTCTATTGCTTTTTGGATTTCTTCTTGCGTTGGGTGTATTCCACTTAAAACAACAGTTGGCTCGGAGGGATTTTCCACTGCTTCTATATTTGCCTCCTCTAAAAAAAGCTTCCCGTTTGGACCGCCTAGATAAAAAACATCTTTTAAGCCAATGCTTTCGTTCAATACTTTGAGCAAACTACCGGAAGATATTATTTCGTGTTTTTCAATATCCAGCCCCATGGAGTGCATATCGGTTTGAATTTGCTCTATAGACCGTGATGCGGAATTTGTTATGAGCCTTATATTTTTGTTCGCTTTGCGCAAAAGAGCCATGCTTTCAAGGACGTTGGGGTAAACAAAGCCGTTTTCGTTATAGAGCGTTCCCCAGCCATCTAGCAAAAAAGAGCCGTAATGCCTGAGCAAGGTGTCAAATTCCACCCTCCAAGGGTCCCCTTTTGCTTTTTGCAAATTAGGGGCGGCTGTTTCTAAATAGTGCTTATACGCGGCAGACTCAACGGGTAACATGGCGAGAATATAGAAAATATTTTACTATATTCCCATTTATGATTTCGCCGTTTTATATTCAAGTTTTAGCAGCCGTGCTGTTTTGCTTTGGCATTGCCACGGTCCTTTCCAAAAGAAATATATTTTTTGCGTTTATGGGTTTAGAACTCGCCATAAATGCTGCTAATCTAAGCTTTATAGGGTTTTCAAGAACCATGCCCGCCCTCCAGAGCGTTGCCGGGCAAATCGCGCCGATTTTTGTTATAGCCGTTGCTGCTGCCGAGGCTTGCATAGGCCTAGCGATAGTGGTTCTTATTTTCCGCAATCAAGAGACAATAGATTCGGATGAATATTCGTCAATGCAAGGTTAAAGAGGAGCAAATATGTCTGGACATTCAAAATGGGCTACAATAAAACGCAAAAAAGCAAAAACAGATGTAGGCAGGGCAAAAGCGTGGAATAAACTGATAAAGGAAATTTCCGTTGCTGCAAAAATGGGCGGCGGCAACCAAGACGCAAACCCACGCCTAAGAACCGCAATCCTAAAGGCAAAGGGGCAAAGTTTGCCGGCAAAAAATATTGAGAGCGCAATAGCCAAAGGCGTGGGCGGAGGTTCCGGCACGAATATGGAAGAGCCTATGTACGAGGGTTATGGCCCAAACGGTTGCGCAATTTTAGTGCAATGCCTTACCGATAACCGCACCCGCTCCGTTGCAGATGTAAGGAATATTTTTGGCAAGAACGGCGGCAATATGGGCGAACAAGGCTCTGTAAGCTGGTCTTTCAAAAAGAAAGGCATTGTAGTTGTAGATGCTACCGCCTATCCAGAAGACAAGGTAATGGACTTGGTTTTGGAAGCCGGCGCAATAGACATGGCAACAGAAGACGATGTTCACGAAATAGAAACCACGCCAGAAACTTTTGATGCTGTAACCAAGGCTTTGGAGAATGCAAAAATTGAAATGCTCTCTGCAGAAATAACCTACACACCGGAAAATACCGTTAAACTGGAAAGCGAAGATGCTCAAAAACTTTTGCGAATAATTGAGCGTTTAGAAGACAATGAAGACGTGCAAGACGTTTATCATAACGCGGAATTGCCGGAGGATTGATTCTCCTTTGCCATGCGTTTCAATTTTGATGCGTTCATAGCTTTGTCTGCTATGGATATTTTGTCCACAAATAAAATTCCATTTAGGTGGTCTTGTTCGTGCAGGGCGCAGCGGGCAAATTTGCCGGTTACATCTCGCATATCTATTTGCTCGTTGTTTTCGTTTGTGTAAGTTAAGTGCACGCGGGTTGGCCTGGATACTTTTGCCCAGATGTCTGGCACCGAAAGGCAACCTTCTTCGTCTGGTTCTTTGGGGTTTTCACCTTCTTCTGGTATTGCCTCCGGGTTAAAAAGTATTATGGGGTTGCGTTCTTCTTCTTCTTTTGAAAGGTCAATCACAACTAGGCGAATACTTTTGCCAACCTGCGGAGCCGCCAAGCCTACACCATTGGCTTTATACATGGTTTCTAGCATATTGCGAGCCAGCTCCACAAGCTCTGGAGTTATTTCCTTAATAGGTTCGGCTTTTTTTCTGAGAATTGAAGAACCGTATTTGCTTATCGGGAGAATCACTTCTTTTCTGCCTCGCGTTTTTCTGCATCGGCCTCCAGCAATTTAACTACGGATGCTTTTTCAAAGTCAATTTTTGTGTCCCCGGTTTTTATGCTCACAAAGCGGTCATCTACGTGGGAAACTATGCCTATAATGCCAGCTACTGTTAGAACCTTGTCCCCTTTTTTGAGAGAGGTGCGCATTTGATCCGTTTTTTTGTTTTCCCTTTGCTTAGGCAGTATAAAGAATATATACATTACCACAAACATCAGCAAAAAGGGCAGGAACGCACTCATAAGCGAGGGTTGTGCCGGAGCAGGTGCATCTTGTGCCATTGCAAACACCGGCAAAATAACTAAACATGCTATTAATTTTTTCATTTTAAGAATGTAGAAATTTCTACATTTACCATAAGCACGGGGGTGCTTTGGTTTCGACAGGATTCCAGACGCGCTAGTTGCATGCCGA
>LIUI01000147.1:13172-20579 GCA_001462235.1 Fibrobacteria bacterium GUT307 | reverse complement strand
TGGCCTCGTAAAAAGCCTAAAAAACATAAGTGCCAACGAAGAGTACGCACTCGCTGCTTAATCAATAGCAACGCCGCAACTTTTCCCTCTCCTGCTGGGAAAAGACCTGCGGACGCAATGCGGGATAGGGTTTTGCGCCTGCCTAAGCGTAAAACTTGAAATCCTTAGGCTAGTTTTTGTTTTGCGCCAGCCTTTATGGGCGTTTTCAAAGACGAAAATTAAATGCAAAGGAAACGCATGTAGAGCGAACGCAGACGGAATTTTGGACAGGGGTTCGACTCCCCTCACCTCCAATATTGTTATTGTAGGGGCGTTGCGGGCAACGCCCCTACGATGTACCCCACCGCCTCGTTTACATCATCGGAAAAATGGATGAAATCCATGTCTTCTTTGTCTATCATTCCGTCTTCTATGAATTTTTGCCAGTTCACAATGTTTTTCCAAAACTCTGTGCCAAACAAGACTAGCGGAACTCTGTCTGTTTTCTTGTTTTGAAGCATGGTTAAAGACTCAAACAATTCGTCGAAGGTTCCCCAGCCGCCGGGGAAAATAACTATGGCTGCAGATTTTGACAAAAACCAGAATTTACGCAAAAAGAAATAATGGAATTGTATTTCCAGTTCTTTATCTACGTAGGGATTTGTGCTTTGCTCAAAGGGCAATTCTATGCAAAACCCTAGGGAAGGGGCATCTGCTTCTTTTGCGCCTTTATTCCCCGCCTCCATAATGCCGGGGCCGCCGCCTGTGCATATAGCGTATTTTTCTGGCTGGTTCTTTGCCCACTTGCCCAGCTCCAAAGCCAGATTGTTTGCGGCTTGGTAATATTTATCTTGGGGGCTTATTCTGGCAGAACCAAAGATTACAATGGTTTTGTCTATCTCGTTGTCCTCTATAATCGCTTTTGAAGCCAATAATTCAGACATAATGCGAACGGGCCTCCCGTGATCGCTTTTAATAAAATTGTTGTTGTGGAATGCTAGCATGGCTGTAATGTACAAAAACTGGTTGAGAAAATCCTGTGGCTCAAAACTTCTATGTTTGGGAAGAGCTTTTGAATTTTTGCTCCGTATTGCTCCTTTACTATGCGGCTATCCAGCAATAGAAGGGTTTGCTTTTTATTACGCAAAATTGCGGAATAGGCTCCGCGCAATGTGAGCGAGGTTTCTGGCATTGTAACGAGTATAAAGCCGTTTTTACTTTGCTCTTTGAGAATTTCCATTCTTCTGGAAAGAACCGGCTCGGTCATGTCCGGGAAGGGAAGGCGGGCAATTACCACTAGGCAATTTTCCGGCAAT
This sequence comes from Fibrobacteria bacterium GUT307, assembly GCA_001462235.1. Classification (GTDB taxonomy): domain Bacteria; phylum Fibrobacterota; class Fibrobacteria; order Fibrobacterales; family Fibrobacteraceae; genus Fibrimonas. The sequence continues at coordinate 19,284 of LIUI01000147.1, read as the reverse complement.
TCCATCTCTTCAAGGGATTTTAATTCGTCTGGGGTGCCAACCAAAACGCTGCCCTCTTCTTTTTGAAAAAACCCGGATAAATTGAAAAATGCGCCGTCTGTTCCTTGGAAAAAGCAGATTTTATTTTGCAAACTTTCGTCTTTCTTTACTTCTTCGCGCAGTTTTGAAATGGAAGCCAAATCGGTGAAAATAAGGGTGTTGGATTTATTTTTGGAAATAATTTCGTGCAAGGTGCTTATAAGTTTTGCACTGAAATTTTCTTCCGTTGGTTTGGGCAAAAAATCCGCTGCAAAAACTTTGGGATGTTCTTTTGGATCTTTGTTTGCAAAAATTTCGATTTTGGCGTTTTTCCCAAATAATCCCAAGCGATTTGTTAAATAATCAAAATTCCCGTTAACGCTTATGAAGTTTGAGGTGAACACGGCAGATTTGAGAGTTGAGTAAAGAGATTTCCATTTTGCAGAAGCATTTATAGGTTCTGCGTTAAATGTTACTTGGTGAGGGTTAGAGGGGCTGTCTATCCAATAAACATATTCGCTATGGGATGCTGCAAAAAAGAATGCAAGGTCACTTGAAATTTTTCTTATATCAGAAGCGAATTGCATATAGTCTTTTGTATTGCCTGCTTGTTCTATGGCCTCCAGCAAGGTTCTCAAGGCATTTTGCAAAGGCTCCGGAGATATTCCCGTTTCTGAGGATAAATTTTGGTTATACACATATTTGCGCTTTTTTATTTTCTGGGAATGATTTTGAATTTCTTTTATTAAAGAGAAAAATAATTTTTCACATTCCGCAGCTTGCTCTTCCCATTTTTTGCACCAAACATTCTGTTTGATTGTATTTCTCAAAGCGTAAAAATATAGATGCCGCCCAAAGGTTTTTTGGCTCTCTTGCGGGAGCCTGTGGGCATCATCAAAGATGATTTTTTCGCAAGGCGGCAAAATTGCAAAATCCATTTGCAGGTCTTGCAAAAACAACTGATGCTGCACTAGGAGCAAATTGGAATTTTCTGCATTCTTCTTTGCATTTTGAAAATGGCATTTTGAAAAGTACTCGCACTCTGCACCTAGGCAGGAGCTTGCTTCGCAGGCAATTTTTTTCCAAAGAACGGGCATGCGGCTATAATGCAAAACCTCGTTTAAGTCCCCGTCTTTTGCATTTTCCAGCCAGGTAATTACGGCAAAAAAAAGCATTCTGTCTTCTGCTGTTAAATAAAGTTCCGGATTATTTATGCAGTTATAGCATTTACGCAAGCACACATAGCTAAATCTTTCTTTCAAAACGGCAGGGCGAATTTTCTCGGTAAAAAAAGGCAAAATTTTTGGTATCTCTTTTTCCCAAACTTGTTTGAGTTTTGCTCTTGCGGCAATGGTGATTAAAATTCTTTCCCCTGTATTGTTTGCGTGGAGCATTGCGGGGATTAGGTAGCCCAAGGTTCTTCCTATTCCTGTTTCTGCTTCTGTTAAAGCGAATTGCTGTTTTGAGCGGCTATTTGCGCTTAAAATCTTTGCAATGGATTCCCCGTATTCAAGCTGCCCTTTTCTGGGAACAAAATTAAGATTTCCGTAAATTTCAAGTATGTTTGCCATTTTTATTCTCCCTTGAACAAGGATTCGTAAACAGTGCCTGCTGCAACTTTGCGCAGATTTTCTTTAACCGAATTGCTGCATTTTTCCAGCTCTGCAAGCCCAAACAAAAATACCTTCCCGCAAGCCTCTGCATCTGGCAAGGCTCGGTGTGAAGCAGAAACCTCAATGTTCAGGTACTTTACCAAGTTCACCAGCTTATGGCTTTCGTAAGTCCAGGCCGCTTGTGCTATGGCAAGGGAATCCCAAAAAATAAATTCATTATTTTTGAATCCGTTTCTGTTAAGAGCTAGCGTGAAAATTTTTGAATCAAAAGCAGCGTTGTGCGCAACTAGGGGTTTGCCGTTTATAAATTCCAAAATCTGCGGGGCAATTTCCTTAAAGGGTTTTGCCTCATTCAATTCGCTTTGCGAAATACCCGTTAAATAATTGACAAAAGAAGACATCTCTTTTTGCGGCTTCACCAAAAAATCAAGCACAGCAGCAGCGTTGCCGTTTTCAAAATGAACAAGGGCAATGTCTATAATTTCGTCCTTCTCGGCGTCTAAACCAGTGGTTTCTACATCCAACGCAATAAAACTTTGTGGGAGCATAGGGGGAATATAGTAAATTTGCAAGGTTATAAACAAATGCTATGGCACCCCAATCTTAACAAAAACTTAACCAAAAATTAACTAAATTAGGGCAGAGTTTTTGCTAGATTTTGAGGTAGTTTGATATGAAGATCGGAATATTGACAAGCGGCGGCGATTGTGCGGGGCTTAATGCTGTTATGCATGGGTTTGTGAAGGCAATAACGGCCATAGATCCAAAAGTTGAAATTTATGGCATTTTTGACGGGTACGACGGGCTTATCAACCGTAAATACCGTGCCATAGAACCGCAAGAATTCTCCAATATCCTAAAAATGGGCGGCACTATTTTAGGCACATCTCGGCAACCCTATAAAAAATTGATTCAAATTGAGGATAACAATAAAGCTGCCCAAATGAAAGACAATTACCGCAAAATGGATTTGGATGCCCTAATTATCTTAGGCGGGCAAGGCACTCATAAAACCGCCGCATTTTTGTCTAACGAAGGGCTTAACGTTGTGGCTTTGCCCAAAACCATAGACAACGATATTTGGGGAACGGATTTTACATTCGGCTTTCATTCTGCGGTAAACATAGCCACGGAATGCATAGATAGAATTCAAACCACCGCAGCAAGCCACGGGCGTGCAATGATAGTGGAAATAATGGGCAATAAAGTAGGGTGGCTCACGCTCTATGCAGGTATTGCCAGCGGTTCTGATATTATAATAATTCCAGAAATACCCTACGATATAGACAAAATTATCAAAGCGGTAGAAGCCGCAGAGAAGAAAAACGGCTTTTGCATAATTGCCGCTGCAGAAGGCGCTATGGATAAAGAAGAAGCGCTTTTTTCCAAAAAAGAACGCATACAAAAACGTGCAGAGCGAGGCGAAATTACAGCATCTAACAGAATAGCCAAAGCTATAGCAGAAAAATTAAATGTAGAAACACGCGTAGTTGTGCCGGGGCATATACAGCGTGGCGGCAGCCCAACCCCATACGACCGCGTGATATGCACGCAAATGGGTGCTTATGCCGCAAAACTTGTAGGAGAACGCCGCTTTGGGCAAACCGTAGCCCTTGACGGTGGAAAAATAACTTCAAATAATCTCGCAGAGGTTGCGGGGAAAACAAAATTTGTGTTGCCCAAGCATGAACTGGTTAGGGCGGCTAAGGAGATAGGCATTTCTTTTGGTGAGTGAGCAATATGAATAAATTTATCAGGAAAACATACATAAATCGCGAATATTCCTGGCTCAAATTCAATGAGCGAGTCTTGGAAGAGGCATCTTGCGATACTAATCCCCTGTTGGAGAAATGCAAATTTCTTTCCATCTTTACCAGCAACCTAGATGAGTTTTTTATGGTGCGGGTGGGCAGCTTGTTCAACGACATGGCAGTCCATCCGGAGGTAAGGGAAAACAAAACCGAATTAACCCCTGCCGAGCAACTTAGCGGCATTTACAAATGCACAGCGCCTTTGTATGAGTTCAGGGCAAAAATTGCCAAAAATGTTTTAGCTCAACTCAAAAAAGAGGGAATTCTCATAGATAATATGCGGATAAAAAATAGCGTACCCGGCAAACGATTTGAAAAATATTTTCAAAAAACAATGCTGCCCTTGCTAAGCCCCATAATTCTAGACAACAAGCATCCGCTTATACATCTCGATAATCTCAAAATGTATGTTATACTCCACCTAGACCGCGGGGGTAAAAACTTTTTTGGAATACTGCCCGTGCCAGATAAATACGATAGGCTTGTAAGCGACCAAACTTCTACCGGCATTAAAATTATAACCATTGAAGATTTAACCTACTATTTTGCAGACAATGTATTTTCCAATTACAAAGTTCTAAGCAAATCTTTGGTTCGCTTAACAAGGAACGCAGATGTGGATACAGAAATATTCAGCGTGGATTATGAATCCGAATACGATTTTTCCAAACTTCTAAAAGGCAAGGTGGACTCCCGCCAAAAACTCCAAACGGTGCGCTTGGAATTGAGCAGCGATAGCAAAACCATTAAAGACCTTTTATGCAGGCATCTTAACATAGCCTCAAATCAATGCTTTACCGTAAAATATTTCTTTGATTACAAATTTATTTTTTCTCTGGATAAATATTTGCCCATAGACGAAGTTGTTAAGCTCAAATACCCGCCTTTCAACAGCAGAACCATCCCTTTACCCAAACCAAATTCGGTTATAAACAGCGTACTTGCCCACGACCTCTTTTTGTCTTACCCTTACGACAGCATGGATACCTTTTTGGATTTACTGGACAACGCCAGCACGGATAAACGAGTTGCTGCTATAAAAATCACAATTTATAGGTTAGACAAGCAATCCAGAATTGTAGAGGCATTGCGCCGTGCCAGCCGCAACGGAAAAGATGTAATGGCTATAATAGAGCTTGCCGCTCGTTTTGACGAAGAAAACAACTTGCATTTTGCCGGCATACTAAAAGACGCCGGCTGCACAGTGGTTTACGGCGTGGGTAACTACAAGGTCCATTCAAAAATTGCACTGATAGTTTTAAGAGACGGAGAAAATATCTCTTACATAACTCACCTTGGCACAGGTAATTACAATGAGAGTACATCTAAAGTATATACAGACCTAAACATAATCACAGCAGACTCCGACATAGGTGCAGATGCGGCAGACTTTTTCCGTAGCCTTTCCATGGGTGATGTGAATTTTAATTGCTCTAAACTCCTTGTTTCGCCTAAAACCCTTAAAGAAGGGCTTTTGCAAAAAATAAGGGAGCAAACAGCCCTTGCCAAAGAAGGCAAGCCTGCTAGGATAGTGTGCAAAATGAACAGCCTAACCGACTTGGAATTTATCAAGGAATTTATCAAGGCTTCTGCTACCGGAGTAAAGGTGCGGTTAATAGTGAGAGGAATTTGCTGCCTTTTGCCGGGAGTTCTGGGCAAAACCGAGAATATAAAGGTAAAGAGCATCATAGGGCGTTTTTTAGAGCACAGCCGAGTATATAGCTTTGGCGCAGAAAATCCGGAAATTTACATTTCCAGTTCTGATTTAATGACCCGCAACACAGAAAAGCGGGTAGAAATAGCCTCACCCGTCTTAGACCCAAAAATCCGGGATAGAATAAGCAAAATGCTGGAAGTCATGCTCACCGACCACGAAAAAGCAAGTTATCTAGACGCAAACGGAAGGTATATAAGAAAACAAGAACCGGGAGAATCCAGCCAGAAATATTTTATGGATAATGTTGTGTAGGCATAATATTTTCTACTTTTCCAGTCAATGCCTAACACGCTTTTTATAGTCAGCACTCCCATAGGGAATTTGGAAGATATTACTTTCAGAGCGGTGCGGGTATTGAAAGAGGCAACGCTAATTTTAGCAGAAGACACCCGCCATAGCAAAATTTTGCTAGACAACTATGGCATCTCAACAAAAATGGAAAGCTACCACGATTTCAATAAAGAACAGGTAACGCCAAAATATGTGGAATATCTAAAAAACACAGGGAATATAGCTCTTATATGCGATGCAGGAACACCCGGCATTGCAGACCCTGCTTTTAATTTGGTACGGGCTTGCAAAGCAGAGAACATTCCTATTCGCACTGTACCCGGAGCGAGTGCCTTGCTAACGGCACTTGTTGCGAGCGGTTTTGCAACAGATAGATTCAGGTTTGAAAATTTTTCGCCAAAAAAAAGCGCGCAAAGATTGCACCTGCTGCAAAAACTAAAAAACAACGGAGACAGCACCTTGATTTTTTACGCAAGCCCCCATAACCTTATAAAATTTTTAGGAGAAATAAAAGAGGTATATGGAGAAGTAAAAGTAGCTTTAATGAGAGAGCTTACAAAAAAATTTGAAGAACACTTAATAGGCACCCCAAGCGAACTTTTGGAGCATTACAAACATTCGTCGCCAAAGGGGGAATTTGTTTTGCTCATAGATAAACAGTT
>LIUI01000147.1:0-12971 GCA_001462235.1 Fibrobacteria bacterium GUT307 | reverse complement strand
TATTTTTCAATTCTCAATTCTCAATTCTCAACTCTCAACTAAATATTTATATTTGCTTATAATTCTCACGCTTATATCCTGCGCTACGGTTGTTGCTCCATCCGGTGGGCCAGAAGATAAATTGCCTCCCAGAGTTAGTGGAACAACTCTTACGCCTAGAGCTATAAACCAAAGCACAAATCTGGATTTAACTTTGCAGTTTGACGAATGGATAGTTCAAAAACCACCGAGCGGTGCCGTTGCTATTTCTCCGCCTATTTCTGGCAAGTTGCGAGTAACAGCAAATGGCGATAAACTACGCATTTATTCCATTGAGCCTCTGGATTCCAATACAACTTATACACTCACAATAACAAATGCCATAAAGGATTTACGCGATAATCCTTTGGAAAAACCTTTTCAAATTTTATTTTCCACAGGAAGTTATTTAGATAGTTTAGAAACTGATTCTTTTGTGCTGCTTCATGATTCTTTAACTAAAAAAAAGAAATTTCCCATTGTTGCATTTTATCCAATAGGCGAAATTCGTGCACGCAAAAGCTACTTGGAAAAATTCAGGGATTCCACCATTACCGCAGAAACAGACACAACTCCGAATATCACAAAAGAAATTCCCCAATACGTTGTTCAAACCGATAGCCTTGGAAAAGGAACCTTGCAGGGAATGCAAGCAGGTTCATATTTAGCTGTGGCATTTTTAGACGAAAATAATAATCAAAGATTGGATGTGGATGGTGAAATTGCAGGTATTGCAAAATTCCCGTTTGCATTAAGCGAGGAGAAAAAAATGCTCCTTTTCTCTCTTGGTGACATGGATACATCTTCTGTTAGTTTTGATGCTGTTTCTCAGAGAGGCAATAGAGGAATTGAATTTTCATTTTCGCGCGGCATAGTTTTAGATTCTCTCTTTACGCAAAAAAATAATTGCTTTTTTACCACCGCAAAAGATACAATTTTCCCTTCTGGTTTTTATACGGAACCTAACAGCAAAAATACGGTGCTTCTCTTTGACGATTTAAAAAACGACAGTCTTTACACAGCACGTTGTCTTTACGCAATAGATTCTTTGGGAAGAAAATTAGATACCGCCCGTGCCTCTGCAAAATTAAAGTTTAAAAAAATTCCTGAAAAAGAAATTACAGCAACTACAATTTCAAAGATTGAGCCAGCAAAAGCAGCCGAGGATGTTTTGCCGGGGCAACCGATAAAATTATTTTACAATCACCCGATTTTAGCCGATACTTTGAAATTCCGTTTGTATATAAACGAAGACAGCGTTGATGTGGATGTTAAACAAGTAGATGCCGTAAGCTTGGAAATATCTGCAAATCCTGTGTGGGGAACAGATTCAAAAATCAAGTTTGTTAAAATGGAAAAAGATTCGGTTGTTGATACTCTGTTTAATGAAAAAATTTTGGTGCAATTCAGCACTATTTCTAAATTGAAACTAGCTTCGCTAAAAGGCGAAATTCCGGGTGGCGACGCTGCAACGGTGGTAGTTTTACAAGAAGTAATAAGCCGCAAAATTGGAAAGTCAACTTTCAAAAATTTGGGCAGTGAATGGAGTGCAAAATGCGATAGTTCTGGAAGTTTTGAAATTAAAAGATTGCCAAAGGGCATTTACAAATTGATGTATTTTAGGGATTTGAACGGAGATGGTCTCTTAACTTCAGGTTCGGTTTACCCACTACAGGCGGGCGAACCTTGGGCTACGCCCGAAGAAGAGTTGATTCTTCCAAATGGCGATGATAATTTTTTGAAAGAATTGCTAAAAGATTTGCCGGAGTTGCGATGAAATATATTTTCTTTTTTGCCATTGTTCTAGCAACAAATGTTTTTTCTGCTGAGTGGTATGCTAAAGGAAAAGGGCACGAAAAGTGTGTAAATTTGGATGATGGAATCCAAGTTTGCCGAGAAATTTTTACAAATAATAACACTTATTGCTATGGCAAGGAAAGGGCGTGGGTTTGGCCCAATAGAAAGTTGGTATATGTGAGAAACTTAAACCACAAGTGCGAGTATCACGGATGGGGGAAATTTCTCCTAACAGATGGCACGTGGGCATGGCAATGCTATATAAATAACCGAGAAATGGAAGATTCTGCCTGCAAAGGCTTTACTAAGCGGTAATTTTTCTACATTCCCCTTATGGCCGCTGCTCTTAACTTAATTTGGTTTTTGCCCATTCTAACTGTTTTTATCAGTTTGATTATACCTAGGCAGCAAAACCAAACTCTTAAAATGTTCCACGCTATTTCTGCACTTGCCAATATGGTGCTGTGCGTATTTTTTACCGTTAAAATATATTGCATAGCCATGTCTTCTGGCACACCTGTTGGCAATGCTTTACAGCTTCAATATCTTACGGATACTTCTTGGCTTCCTGTTTTGAATATAAGGTATATAATAGGTGCAGATGCACTTTCAATTTTAATGTGTGTTTTGGCTTCCGTAATAGTTTTCACAGGCATTTTGATGAGCTGGAATATTGAGCGGCCAAAAGAGTTCTTTGCCATGATTCAAATTTTGGGCACTGGGGTTTTTGGCGTGTTCTTGAGTTTTGATTTGTTCTTATTTATGATATTCTACGAGATTGAAGCCCTTGCTATGTATCTTATGATTGCAGGTTGGGGAACAGGGCGTAAGGATTACTGCGGGAAAAAACTCACACTTACGCTTGCGCTTGGCTCGGCTTTTGCACTTATAGTTGTTATAGCTATGTATTTTGAAAGTGGAATTGGAAGCTGGGATATTCGCAAATTAGCAGATATAACTTTTTCAAAAGATTTTCAAACCTGGGCATTCCCGCTTTTATTTATGGGCTTTGCAATCTCCGGTTCGCTCTTTCCTTTTCACAACTGGAGCCCAGACGGCCACAGCGCAGCTCCCACTGCGGTATCTATGTTTGCCGCCGGCGTTATGATGAAAATGGGAACCTACGGCTGTTTGCGGGTTGCTATGTATCTAATGCCGGAGGGGGCAAAATTTTGGCTGCCTTATATAGCTGTGCTTGTCCTGTTCAATGTGGTTATTGCCGCCTTTATTGCAATTAAACAAAGAGATTTAAAGTACATAATAGCATATTCTTCCATCTCTCATTTAGGGCTTATATTCCTCGGCTTGTGTGCTGCAAATTTGATTTCCATAAAGGGTGCAAGTTTGCAAATGCTTTCGCACGGATTTTTAACAGGCTTGTTCTTTGCATGCATAGGAATGATTTACAGCAGAACCCACACCAGAATGATAGACGAAATGGGTGGTTTAATGAAGGCTATTCCCCTTATTGGCGTTGCTTTTGTTATAGCTGGCTTCACTGGGCTTGGTTTGCCGGGGCTTAGCGGTTTTGCGGCAGAGCTCCCGATTTTTATGGGAGCTTTAAGGTCCAGCAATATCATAGTTCAAATAGTAGCAGTTTTGGCCATTCTTTCCATAACCACAACCGCTGTTTATGTTTTGCAAGCAACAAATAAAATGCTCTCCGGCCCCTTAAATTCAAAATTTGAGAGTTTGCCAAAAGCCACCATGCCAGAAAAAATTGTTTTGGCTGTTTATTTTATCTGTCTTTTTGGAATGGGGCTTTGCCCCGGTTGGATTTCCAGATTTTTAGATACAAGTTTGCTTCCTATTTTTTTGAACTTCCTTTAACAATTTTAGCTTCAACAACCTTGGCTTTACCGCCGGGAATTACCGGTTTGCGGTTAATGACCATGTATTGCGCTATTCCCCACAAATTGGAAATTGTCCAGTAAAGCACAAGGCCGCTCGGCATTACCGCGCTAAATACAAACATCATGGCCGGCATCATCCATACCATCATTTTTTGGTTTGGGTCTGTGATAGTTTGCTTTGTTTGGAACCATGTGCTTACAACCATCAAGAAAGGCAAAATTGCAATTCCGTCTGGCATAAGGTAAGGGATGCTAAAACCGCTCCAAATAACATCGCTTTTTGAAAGGTCGCTAATCCAAGCAAAGAATGGGGCTTGCCTGAGTTCTATTGCCCTGCCTAGAACAATAAACAGACCTATGAAAATTGGCATTTGCAAAAGCATTGGCAAACAACCAGAAAGCCCGCTAAAAGGCGAAACTCCGTGGCGTGCGTAAAGAGCCATTATCTCTTGTTGTTGTGCACGCATATCTCCCCTATTTTTTGCACGAATTGCATCCAATTCCGGCTTTAATGCCATCATTGAGCGGGTGGAGCGAAGTTGTTTTAAGGCAAGCGGAGTAGTGACAACTTTTACCAGAATGGTCAAAAGAATAATAGATATGCCGTAGTTTGGAATTATGGAATAAAATGAGTTCAATATTTGCAATAGAAGCCCGCACAGCCAAACAAACCATTTATCTGCACCCAGCCACTCCCAGCCGCTCACTATTATTTTTTCATAGCCTTCGCCCATTTCTTTGATTTCTTTCCAATGGAGCGGCAAAATTGTGAAGCTCAGGGCTATGGAATCGCTTGCCATATTATCGCTTATTGTTAAAGCGTAGGTGCCGGGGTCTTTTTCGTTTCTCTTTTCCTTTAATGGTTCTGCACCCAAGGCAGCTTCGCTTTCTCCGTCAAAATTAATCACAGCCGCTATGTACTTTCTGCGAAGCCCAAACCAAAGAGCTTTGCCTTGCTCACGGTTAAACCAAGTTTGCTTCGTAACCGTTTCCCGTGCCACATTGTAGGTATTATTGAAAATAACCTCGCTAAATAGGTAATTCATACCAAAGGATTTTGTAGTGGGAATTTCTTCGGTTTCTCGCATTCCGCCTTTCCAACTCAAGGTATAGAGCTTAGGGGAAAAACCCTTTATTCTTGTTACGTGTTCAACAGAAAGTCCATCTTTGGTAAATCTGTATTCTCTGATTACAGCCCTGCCTTTTTCATCTTTCCATTCAAAGGCAATCTTAGTAGAGTTGCCTATAACGGTGCTGTCTGCAACTGAAAAAACAATATCGCTAAAATCTGCATTGTCAAAACTTATGCTCAATGCCCCAGCTTCTTTGTTCTGCAAAAGTTCGGGAAAATTCCCAAGGCTATCAGACAGTGTTTTGGGAATGATGCCTGTGATTTTTGCTCCGCTGGTACTCAACGTTATGAAAAAGCGTTCTGTTTCTACAAGAACTTCTTTGAGAACGGGTTGCACAACTTCTTCTGCGGCAATGGGAAGGGGAATAAGCTCCGGAACTCCTAGGCTTGGCTTTTCGCCTTTTATGGCTGCAAGCGAATCTTGCTTTGCTTTTTCCAAAGCAGCGTATTCCATAGCCTTTCTCTGAATTTCTGTTTGTGCGAGTTCCTGCTGTTTGTTGGTATTATGTATGGACCACACAAACAAAAGAACTATTAATATTATGCCTATAGCTGTATTTTTATTCATCAAAAACCTACTTCACCGCCGCGTATAACACAAATTCCAAAGTGGATTGCATCTTTTCGGCACTGAGGGGACGAGAGATGAATTGCTGCACTCCAAACGATATATCTGTTTTTTGCAAAGTATCTGCAAAAGCTAAAAGAGATGGATAGTCTGCTTCGGTAGTTGTTTTTATGGTAACTCTTCGATAAGTTCCAAAGTTTTCTTCAATTGGTTTTTCCAAACCAACCAGACGAATTTGCGTTGCCACGGCTAAATTACGCAATGCCATTACCTCTGATTTTATTCTTGAAGGCGATACCAATTGCGTTGCTTTTAACTCTTTAAAATCAGGTTTATTAAAGCCACCGTACACGCAAAATTCAACGCTGCCGTCTTTGGCGGTAGAAGAATCCGTTTCATGAAAGTCCACAACTTTGGATCTCAGTTGCTCCCTATAAAAATTGCGGGTACGAGCATCCATAGCTATTACACGGGCAAAATAAAAATTAGGAGCCTGATACGCAAGGTCAAGATAGCCAACGCCCTCGCCATCTGGGGTTGCCTTATAGAAGGTACTCAGCATATAGTGAAAAGCACGATTCTGGTAAGGAATTCTATTGCTCAAAGCCTGTTCTTTGTAATCCGTAAATTCCTTGTTTTTGAAGAAAATATCTGGACGCATGGTTTTTACAACCTCTTCAACAGAACCATTTATCGGAATAGAAGGGTCATTAGACCTGGTACCGTGAGCCGTTAATTTTGGTGCGCCAGCTTCACGCAATTTCTTTGTTGCCGCGGCTTCATCGCTTAAACCTAGGAATTCCACAACTTCTTGCGGTATAATCCCGCGTAAAAAACCAGGTACTCCAAAAATTTCCAAATACACTACCATCCCTACCAAAACAAGGAACAGCATAAAAAGGAAATTGAGAATAGAACTGGAACTTTTTTTGTCATCGGGCCTTTTGCCCGGTTTGGCTCTAACATTCCTAACAGGAGCGTTAGGCTTTTTTTCCACACGGGACGACATCATATTCGACTTTATCATCTAAAACTCCGTTTGTTTCTCATATACAGCTCAAGGTTGCCCCTATAGCTCCCATACATTGCGATAATTTTGAAAAATTTCCACCCTTTTTATCAAAAGAAAACTTTGAAAGCGAATCCCAAGGCTGAATTTCTATGGGTGCATCCAAGTTATAAGCCTCCTCTTCAAGCTCGTTTACAAAAGCAGCATTTGCAGAAAGTTCGCCGCAAAGTTTTACAATTCTTTTTGCTTTTGGATATTCGCTATATCCGCTATCTAAAATAGCGGCAACTGCACTTGGAGAAATACAGTTTCTTGGTAAAAGCCTTATGGCAAGGGGGCCTGTTTTGTTTCCCCAAAAGGCTGTGACAAACTTTTCGTCTGCTTTTAGCACGCATTTTGGCTGAGCACTCAAACCCTCTGAGCATTCCAAAAGGTTTAGCAAAGCACAGACATCAGATACCATGCTGTTTGGCTTAAACCCGCTTTCCCCAAGTTTTGCAGATAGAAAGGAATCTATCACTTTTTTACGCATTGCGGTTACAACGGCACGCTCGGGCTTTTTTTCGTTTGGGTAAAATGCTATATCCAAATTGTAATCACTCGCTTTGAAATCTGTTGCACAGGTAAATTCCCAATTTATATAATCGCTTGCATTTGTAGTTCCTTTGGGAATGGTAAGCAGCCGCATTATGCCATTGAAAGAGGGGAAGGCTACGGCTACCGAGCTTATTTTGGGGAGTTGGCTGCTGCTACGCATCCAAGAACCAACAACAGAGGTATAAATTGAAGCATCATTTATAGAATTGCCGGAGGTTGGGACCGCATCTACTCTAAGAACGCTCCTACGCTCTGGTTCTACCAGAGCTATTTTCAACCCGTCTTGGCTTATTTCTACTCCCAAGCAAATATTTTGTGTACCCATTGTAGATTGAATATAGTAAATTGCACTTGAAACTTTCTACATTCCTGCGGATGTTCTCTTCTGAAGACAATAAATGGATGACACAGGCTTTGGAGCTTGCAAAAGCAGCCTCTCTGAACGGCGAGGTGCCCATAGGAGCCGTTATTGTGCAGAATGGAAAGAAGATTGCTGCGGCAAAAAACAGAATGGAAGAATTGCACAGCGCAGCCGCCCATGCAGAAATTCTAGCTATAAACGAGGCAGGGCAAACCCTGAAAAACTGGCGCTTAGACGGTTCAACTCTCTATGTTTCCCTTGAACCATGCCCAATGTGCTGGGGCGCAATTAAAAATAGCCGCATATCAAGAGTTGTATTTGCAGCCAACGGACAAGACCCAACAAACGCGGAAATAAAAATCGAAAAAGGACTTTTTGAAAAGGATAGTATGGAGATTTTGCAAAGGTTTTTTCATAACATACGCAAAATCAAAGGTGATTCTGGTTCTAAATTTCTATCTTCCTGCCTATGAAAGCGGAACACATAAATCCGTTTCTAAAATCTACTATAGAAACATTTAGCATAATGCTTAATACGGCAATTAAGCCAGGTAAACCCTATTTGTTAAAAGAGCACAATAGCGTGGATATTTCCGGTATCATATCAATTTCTGGAGACATAACCGGAATGCTAGCCCTAGCCTACCCTCTAAGCACGGCTCTAAGAATAAGTTCCAAATTTCTGAGCGAAGAAATAAAGGAATTAAATTCAAAAGTTTCTGACAGTATTGGCGAATTATCCAATATATGCGCAGGCTTTGCAAAAAAAGACCTGAAAAACTTGCACCTATACATATCTTTGCCCAGAATTGTACGCAACCAAAACCCCGCTGTTGATATGCCCAAAGACGCCCCCATTATGTGCATTCCTTTTGAAAGCGATATTGGCAATTTTGTTATGGAAATTTGCCAAAATTAAGATTAATTGAGTTTTTTCTTAAGTTCTTCTACTATTGAATATGGCAGGTTTTGTTTGCCAAACAAGCCTATTGCTATCCCGTGGAAATCGCTCCCGCCTGTTTCAATAAGCTTGTATTTTTTTGCAAACTTTTTATATTTCTTCATGCTTTTAGCTGTTTTATAATTGTAAACTTCAAGGCCTGCAATGCCGCATTCCACAAGTTTTGGTATTAGCTCATCTGCATTTGTGTATTCGGGGTGAGCCATCACTGCAAGCCCCCCGGCTTTTTTTATCAGCGAAATTGCCTCCCTGCAAGAAAGCCCCGTTGGCGGGCAATATGCGGCAGCACCTTCTTTTAAATAGCGTTCAAAAGCCTCCCTAAAAGAGTCAACATACTTTGCCTCCATAAGAGCTAAAGCTATATGCGGCCTGCTAATGCTGGCTCCAAAACACCGCTCCTCAACCTGCTCGTAGCTAAGGTTTACCCCAAGTTTTTGCAATTTTTCAAGAATAGCCTTTACCCTATCTTTGCGTTTTTCCCGTTGAATTTTAAGAGCAGCCAGCAATTCTGCGTTTTGGACATCGCAAAAATAACCCAGTATGTGAATATCTCGCCCGTTATTCACGGAACTGATTTCTATTCCCGTTATAAGCTCCAAACCCAGCCGTTTTGCAATTTCCGGGGCTGTGGCGTAGGCATCAAAGGTATCGTGGTCTGTTATTGAGGCACAGGAGATATTCTCCGAAGCAACCAAGCTCAGAAGCTCCTCTACCGTAAGCATTCCATCCGAGTGAAGGGTGTGTAGATGCAGGTCTATGTAATCCATTTAGTAACCATACCCTCAAGGGGAATTGAACCCCTGTTCTGGGATTGAAAGTCCCATGTCCTAACCTCTAGACGATGAGGGCAATAGAGTGAAACACAAACAAATATAGCAATAAATAGAGAAATTGTCAAGGGTGCAAAGAATATCCCTTGCAAAGACCTTTAATATTTTCTATATTTGCCTACATGAAAGCTGAACACATAAATCCGTTTCTAAAGTCCACCATAGAAACATTTAAGACTATGGTGAACCTTCCTGTTACGCCGGGCAAACTTTATTTACGCAAAGAACCTAACGACGCAGACATATCCGGCGTTATAGGGCTTTCTGGCGACATAAGAGGCGCAGTTGTTATGGCATACCCTCTTGATACAGCTCTAAAAATAAGTTCAAAGTTTCTGGGCGAAGAAATAAAAGAACTAAGTGCCGGCGTTGCAGACTGCATAGGTGAGCTGGCAAACATAATCACGGGCTTTGCAAAAAAAGACCTGCAATCTCTGCATCTGTCAATATCTTTGCCGAGTATTGTTCGCGGTCCCGGCCACGTGGTAGATATGCCAAAAGAGGCTCCCGTTATGTGCATCCCTTTCGATAGCGAAGTAGGCAGCTTTGTTATGGAAGTCAGCATGGTAGATAAATAATTTAACTTAGGTGAGGTCAAAATGAAAATATTATTGGTGGATGATTCTTCTACAATGCGCCGTATCCAAAAAAATACGCTCGCGTCCCTTGGTTACACGGATGTTATTGAGGCAGAAGACGGCGCAGATGCCCTTGAAAAACTTCGGCAAAATCCGGATGTTCAGCTTACGCTTATGGATTGGAATATGCCCAACATGACGGGTATTGAAGCTCTAAAAGCGATAAAAAGCAACCCTGCTACCAAAGCTATCCCTGTAATGATGGTCACATCCGAGGCAGAAAAAGCCAAGATAGTAGAGGCCATTCAAAACGGTGCCAGCAACTATTTGGTAAAGCCGTTTGAGGCGGCTGCGCTAAAAGAAAAAATAACAGGAATTGTTGGAGGTTAGAGCTAGGAGTAAAGGCTTGGCTACGTAGCATTGCAGGTAGGGATTATGTCTAGTTTTGTTTATATAGACGGTAAATTTTACGAAAAGGAAGAAGCCAAAGTTTCTGTTTTTGATCACGGCTTCCTCTACGGAGATGGCGTATTTGAGGGCATAAGAGCCTACAACGGCATGGTGTTCCGCTTAACCGAGCATATAGACAGATTATTCGACAGCGCAAAGGTTATAGCACTTACGCCTTCTGTTTCTAAAAAAGAAATGGAAGAAATAATCATAAAAACCCTTATAAAAAACAATATAAGGGATGGCTATATTCGTCCCATAATAAGCCGTGGCATAGGAGATTTGGGCCTAAACCCCTACCTCTGCAAAAAATCCAGCGTTATTTGCATAGCAGACAAAATTTCCCTTTACCCCCAAGAAGACTACGAAAACGGACTAAAAATCATAACGGTTGCCACTCATCGCAATTACAACGAGAGCCTCAACCCAAGGGTCAAATCCTTAAATTACTTGAACAATATAATGGCAAAAATAGAGGCTGTTCAAAGCGGAGTAAAAGAAGCCTTGCTCCTAAACCCTCTTGGCTATGTTGCAGAATGCACAGGCGATAATTTATTCATTGTTCGCAAAGGAAAAATTTACACGCCATCTGTTCAAAGCGGTTCCTTAGACGGAATAACCGCAGCCGCAGTTGCCGAGCTTGCTATTAAAAGAGGATTGGAAGTAATTTCCGGTTTAATGAGTCGCTTTGATATATGGACATCAGACGAATGCTGGCTCACAGGCACCGCCGCAGAAATGATCCCAGTTACAAGCGTGGATGCTCGTTTAATAGGAGATGGCGTAGTTGGTCCCATCTATAAAATGCTCCTAGCAGATTTCAAGCATTTAACAGAAACAACAGGAACGCCAATAGCCTAGTTTCTATATTACCCCTAGGTAAGAGCAATAAGCCCCACAACTAAACGGAGGCTTTTATGGCTATTCCAGCATACATGAAGATAGACGGCATTCCAGGTTCTGTGAATGTCTCTGGCAGGGAGGGCTTTGTTGAAGTCCTTGAATTCAACCACAGGGTTTATGTTCCCACCGATAGGGACGACGGCTCGCTCACAGGCACTCGTAAGCACGATTCCTTAGTGTTTCACAAGGCTTATGACAAGGCATCTTCGCTCCTTTACCAAAAGGTTTGCACAGGGCAAACGGTGCAAAACATTTTAATCCGGTGGTACAAGATAACAGATAGGGGCGAAGAAGTCGCTTACTTTGAGCACAAACTTGAGAAGTGCAAAATAGCAAGCGTGCGTTCTTACATGCACAATGTAAAGGATTCCACAAAGGAGCAGTTTGTGCATCAGGAGGAGGTTACGCTTCGCTATGAGAAAATTACCTGGAATTTCCTTGACGGCAACCTACAGCACACGGATCAATGGAACCAAAGATAGAGTTGATTTCTACTTTATATCTCTGTGTTTTATAGAGGTATAAAGTAGGCAATAGTATGAAAAAGTATCTAATAACCGGTGCAGGCGGTTTTGTTGCATATCATTTTTTGAAACATCTGAATGCTCTTGGTGAAAGAGCAGAAGTTTTGGGTTTGGATTTGAAAATTTCTCAGAATGTAAGAGATTATTCTTTTGAGAATGTAAAATTGCAATTTTTGGAAATAAATCTTTTGGAATACAGGGCACTTGAAATTGCAATGGTTTCTTTTAATCCGCATTATATAGTGCATTTAGCCAGTTTTTCAAGCGTTGGCAAAAGCTGGGAAATGCCGTTGGAAAGTTTTTTGAACAATACAAACATATTTTTGAACATAGCAGAAATAGTGAGGCATAACGGGATAAAGTGCCGCATCCTTTCAATTGGTTCTAGCGAGGAATACGGCAATGTTAAGGAATCTGATATTCCATTGAAAGAAGATATGCTTTTGCATCCCGGCAACCCTTATGCAGTAGCAAGAGTTAGCCAAGAGATGCTCAGCAAATGTTATGTTGAAGCCTACAGACTTGATATTCTTTTAACCCGTTCTTTCAATCATGTTGGCGCAATGCAGCGCTTGGATTTTGCAATCCCAAGTTTTGCAAAGCAAATATCAGATGGAGTTAAGCAGGGCCAAAAAGAGATTAAACTTTTCACAGGGAATATTTCCGTTATCAGAGATTTTATAGATGTCCGTGATGTGGTGAGTGCTTATTTTGCGCTTTTGGAAAAAGGCAAAACCGGAGAACTTTACAATGTATGCAGCGGCAAAGGGCATTCTCTAGAAGATGTTGTTTGTATGCTCTCAAAAATTTTCGATGTTCAAGTGCTTACAGAAACAGACCCAAAAAGAGTTAGACCTGTTGACAATAAAGTTATAGTAGGCAGTTTTGAAAAGCTAAAAGAACACACAGGCTGGCAACCCAAATTCAAACTGGAAGAAAGTCTAAAAGCAGTTGTAGATAGCATGTTACATTAAATTCCCGCATACAAGGAATGTAGAAATTGCCCAAACCATTAGCTCTGCGGCAATATAAAGGCTGGAGAACTGCCTTTGGAAAAAACGGAGTGCCTTATGCAGAGATAATTTCTCAATTTAATCTTGAATGCAACGCACAGAAAACATGCTAAGTTTAGAGTATCTGTTCCAGTACGCGTTATCGGTGCCTTTGCTCGTGTATCGAGGGTAGGCATCGGTAATATCACCATCGTACTCGGAGGCAGTCCACCAGAAGCCCATGACGCCGACATCGTGGAAATTGCCATACAAACTGCATCCACCGCCAGGCAGAGCTGAAAAGCCGTAGTCGTCCGTGCCATTTCCGTTGTCACGCCAGCCGCTTGCCGCTTTCAGCTTTTTTCCCTCGGTTTCCCAACCGCCGATATGAATCGTCA
>LIUI01000146.1 GCA_001462235.1 Fibrobacteria bacterium GUT307 | reverse complement strand
TGCAAATTTTACAATTTTCTCCAAACCATAATAATCTTTAATAAAAAATCAGTCATTCATTAAACCGTATTCCAAAACTCTTTTTATTATAAACTGCGGATGTTTTTTCAAATCCACTTTTTCTTTTGGAACGTCCCAAAAGAGGTGAGGCGAAAAATTGCTTGAATGCTGTTTTTTAGGCATAAAGGGAAGATAGAAAAGTAATGTTAAACTAAAGTGTTTTTTAGGCGGGGATAGGTTTTTTGGGGCTGCCGCTCATGGGTCAGCGTATCATTTTTAAGCATTCCCAAGTTTGGGCAGAGTGCCTTTTATTTTTCTACATTCCAATGCATCAAAGACAGCTAGGAGACCGCAAATGGAACAAAAAAATGAAACCTTCACCGACCCAAGAGACGGCAAAACCTACTTTATCACTAAAACAGGCGATAAAATCTGGATGGCTGAGAAGTTTAATTTTGAAAGAGAAGGCGCTTTAGCGTTTGTTGAGGTTACACCCAAGGCCGGAGAGGCATTCTTCACCGACCCAAGGGATGATGATTTTGTGAGCTTGGGGGGCGGATGATTGATACCTTCATTTCAAAAGCAACAATCCTGCCTTTGTTCCTATCAGCACAAGTCCATACGAAGATTTGTGTTTTCTTTTTTTGATAAAATCGTATAACTCGTCCATCTCTATGACCTCCACAGTTTTTAGCTCCTTGGGCAAAGCGGATCGCCTCAGCAGGTTGGATATGAATTTTTCAGAACTTTGTACCCACTTTACTATAAGCGAATTGGGAACGCTCTCCAGCCTTTCTATTGACCTTATGCCAATGTTTTCTTGATGCATTCTGATTACCCTGAGCTTCTTTTCTGGCGAATACTTGACCCGCCCGTCTTTACGCCTAGTGCTTCTAGTGCAATCATTGCACTTGTAGCGTTGCTTGCCATACACTACACCGAATTTCACCAACTTGACACTTCCACAGTACCTGCATTCCATCTGGAACCTCATATTGATATATGCTGGGAATATAGCAAAATTGTGGGGGCAAGGCGTGCCTTGCCATGTTTGCCGTGCCAATTTGGTGTTTTTATATATTTTTATATAATTAGTGAGCAGTTACCCTTGCCAAATCTTAAAGAATTTTCTATATTTTGAACAAAATTTAACCAATAGGGAGTTTTTATGAAAAAACTTTTCATCTGTGCATTGGCCTTATCGTTTTTTGCAATATCCTGCGAAGAGCGAAAAAAAGAAAGCATTTCAAAGGATAAAGTAAACGTTGTCGCTACAATATTTCCTCTGTACGATTTTGCAAGAGCAGGCACAAAAGGGCAGGCAAATATAACAATGCTTGTTTCTCCCGGCAGTTCCCTTCATTCCTTTGAGCCAAGCCCTGCCGATATAAAAAATATTCAAAATGCCGATGTGTTTTTATATATAGGCGGTGAAAGCGACGCTTGGGTGAAGCGTATTTTGAGCACCTTAGACACTTCAAAAATGAAAATAGTTCAGCTTTTTGACGTTGTTAAACTCTACGAGGAAGAAGAAAAAGAAGGAATGCAGGCAGAAGAAGAGGAAGAACACGAGCATGAATCGGATGAACACGGAAAGTTGGAAATAGAATATGACGAGCATATTTGGACCGGCACCAAGAACGCGGTTTTAATGCTCAACGCGATAACGGACGCACTTTGCGAAAAAGATTCCAAAAATTGCGAAACTTACAGGGAAAATTCCAAAAATTATAGTTCGCAAATCAGCGAATTGTCGGGCGAATTATCGCAAATTGCAAGTTCCGCAAAACGAAAGCAAATCGTTGTGGCAGATAGATTTCCGTTCCGCTATTTAACAGAAGAACTTGGGCTGGATTATGCAGCGGCTTTCCCGGGCTGCTCAGACCAGGCAGATGCTTCTGTGGCAACAATAGCCTATTTAATTAAAACCGTTCAGAAAAATAAAATTCCCCATATTTATCACATGGAATCCGACCAGCCAAATACTGCTAAAGCCGTGGCGGAGCAAACAGGGGCAAAAACGCTCCTGCTCCATTCCTATAGCAATGTTTCAAAACAGGAATTTGAGAATGGAATAACATATTTGGATTTGCTAAAGCAAAATGTTGCAAATTTGAGAATCGGGCTTTTGGAGGAATAGCGGTTGAAAATACTTTCTTGCTCGCAAATTTCCGTGAAATATGAGGCAACCCTTGCCCTCAAAGATTGCAGTTTTGAATTGGAGGCGGGAAATTTTTTAGCCGTGTTCGGCGAAAATGGCTCCGGAAAATCTAGCCTTCTTAAAAGCATAGCGGGGCTTATTAAACCGAGTTCCGGCACATTGAATTTCAATGGGATTAAAAAAAGCGAAATTGGTTATATGGCACAGCAAACACTTGTTCAAAAAGATTTTCCCGCAAGCGTTTATGAAGCTGTGCTTTCCGGAACCCTTTGCAAGCACAAGTATTTTTATTTCTACACTAAAAACGATAAAAAACTCGCAGACAAAAATCTTGAATTGCTAGGCATAGAGCAACTTAAACACAAATCTTTTCAAGAATTGTCGGTGGGGCAAAGGCAAAGGGTTTTGCTTGCCCGTATGCTCTGTGCAGAGGCAAAACTTTTGCTTTTGGACGAGCCAACAAGTGGCTTGGATGCTGTTGCAACAAAGCAACTGAACAGCACTCTGAAGGATATAAATTTGCAAGGCGTAACCATAATTATGATTTCCCATGATATTCCCGGCACAGTTGATTTTTGCGATAAAATTTTGCAATTAGGGAACAAATATTTCTTTGGGAGCAAGGAGGAATACAATGCTGGAATTGCTTGAAGAACTTTTTTCCTATTCCTTTGTGGTAAGGGCAATTATAGTTGGAGTTTGTGTTTCGCTTTGCGCTTCGTTGCTTGGGCTTCCTCTTGTTTTGCGAAGATACTCTATGATTGGTGATGGTCTTTCGCACGTTGGTTTTGGAACACTTGCTATAGCCGTTCCTTTGGGGCTTTCTCCGCTCAAAATTTCCATACCGCTTGTAATGCTTGCCGCTTTTTTTCTGCTCAGAATAAGAGAACACTCAAAACTTCGCGGTGATGCCGCAATAGCTATAATTTCTTGTAGTTCTTTGGCTATAGGCGTGATTATAATATCCTTGACAGTTGGAATGAATGTTGATATTTGCAATTATATGTTCGGCAGCATTTTAGCTATAAAGCAAGAGGAAGTGTATTTATGCGTAGTAATTTCCGCCATAGTTTTTGCACTATTTGCATTTTTTTACAATAAAATTTTCTTTGTGGTGTTTGATGAAAATTATGCAAAGGCTAGCGGAACAAACATTGAATTTTACAATATGCTTTTGGCTCTTTTAACCGCTGTGATAATAGTTATGGGAATGCGGATTATGGGCGCGATGCTGATTTCCAGTTTGATTATTTTCCCCGCGCTTACATCCATGCAGCTCTTGAAAACTTTTAAATCTGTGGTAATATGTTCCAGTATTCTGTCTGTGATATGCTTTTTGCTTGGGGTTGTGATTTCCTTTGTTTATAACATTCCAACAGGAGCTAGCATAGTGGGAGTAAATTTATTTTCATTTTTAACTTTCTATTTTATTTCCTTTATTTCAGGGAGTGTAAAGAAGAGGTTGTTATGAGAATTGCATTATTATTGGCTTTAATACTTATGCTTCCGTGCCAAAAAGAAGCAAAGTCAATTTGCTATCTCAAAGATAGATTTTTTATACAGCAAGCGATGGATATACAATTAAATCCGCAAGATTATAGCGACAAAATAATCAATATTGAAGGGCTTTTTGAAAAATACGTTGATGAAAATAAAATTGAGCGTTATATAGTTTATAGGAAAACTGCAGGTTGCTGTGGGGACGATGGCAGTGTAGGTTTTGAATTTTTGTATAAAAAAGGAAAACTTGATATTAAACCGGGAGAATGGATTCTGGTAGAAGGGCATGTCCTTGAAAAGGCAGATAAAGAGGGAAACAACCTTATATATTTGGATGCCATATCTGTTACAAAGAAGAAAAAAGGAACAGAATTTGTGAAGTAGCTATTAGCAAAAAATTTTCTATTTTCACCTCATGCATTCAAACGTCGCTCAAAAAATTCTTGATTTTTGCCTTGGGGCAGGGGCAACTTTTGCCGAGATTTACGAAGAAGAAACAAGAAAATCACACTTGTCCCTAAAGGACAACGCCATAGAAGGAGCGTCTGCTTCTATAATTTATGGAATTGGAATAAGAATGCTTTACGGAACGGAAGTTCTTTACGGCTTTACTAGCGACTCTTCAGAAGATGTTTTGCTGAGCATCGCAAAAAATTTATCACTGGCAAAAAATAAAAAAGGAACACAAAAAACGCAGTTTGGCAAAGAACAGAATTATATGTCTTTTTGCAAAGATAACTTCAAAGACCCCTGCATTTTGGGGCAATCTTATAAAAAAGATTTCTTGTTTACGGCAAATTCTGCCGCCAGAATAAGCCCTGAAATTTTGCAACTGGAAGCCACCATCGGAGACTCTTTGCAACACATAAGTATATGGAACAGCGAAGGTTTGCAAATATCAGATAACAGAGCGAGAACAAGATTTTCTGTAAATGCAACCGCCGCCAAAGATTCTGAGCGCACCTCCGCACACGAAGCACCAGGCGCACTTGGCGGCTTTGAATTTTTAGATAACTTGCCGGTCAAGGAATTGGCAAAATCCTGCGCAGAAAGAGCACTCAGAATGTTATCTGCGCCTTATATAAAAGGCGGGCAAATGCCGGTTGTTATGGGGAATGCTTTTGGCGGAGTTATTTTTCACGAAGCCTGCGGCCACCCTTTGGAAGCAGAAGCCGTACGCAAACAAGCAAGCCCCTTTTGCGGCAAATTAGGCGAACAAGTAGCACAACCCGTGCTTACAGCCATAGATGACGGCACTCTAAGCGGAGTTTGGGGAAGTTTGGCAGTGGACGACGAAGGAACTCCAACTCAAAAAACCGTTTTGATTGAGAATGGAATTTTGAAAAACTTTTTAAGCGACCATGTTGGCGCGCAAGAACTCAATTTGCCATTAACCGGCAGCGCACGCAGAGAATCATATAAATACGCCCCCGTAAGCAGAATGCGAAACACATTCATAGCACCCGGAGATTCCACCTTGCAGCAAATGCTTGCTACAGTTGACCACGGGCTTTATGCCGCAAAAATGGCAGGAGGCTCGGTAAATCCTGCAACAGGGGAATTTAATTTTGCAGTTGAAGAAGGCTACGAAATTAAAAACGGCAAACTAGGCAATGCAGTTAGAGGGGCAACTCTTATAGGGCTTGGCCACGAAATTTTGCCTAAAATAAGTATGGTAGGGAACGATTTTGAGCTTGCGGCCGGAATGTGCGGAGCAGGTTCCGGGCATGTTCCGGTGACTGTTGGGCAACCATCAATAAAGGTGGATTCTATTCTGGTTGGCGGGCGCTAATCTTCAATCTTAAACTGCCTGATATTCATTAAAATACCTTTTTGCCTAGTATCAAGGCTCCAGTCACCCTTTCGCAAGCTATCTGCAGGGAGGTAGCTATAACAACCGGTGCTTCTAAGCGTGCAGGGAATAGCTTTTATCCTTTCTGAGTTATAATACCAGATATGCCAAAGAGTATCTGCTACATTAAAATCGTATGCAAAGGAAGAATAGGCATAAATCCTATTTAAGCTTTTTTTTAAGTGGAAAATAGTGTCAACGTTTACGGGGCCTCCGGAAGTGACCATTAGGCACATCTCTGTACGCAGGCTTGGAACTGCTTTTTCTGGCAAAGAAGGAGAATCATTTTTTTTTATAAACAATAAACGGGATAAAATAAAGATAAAAAGCAGAATTGTAAAGAATACAACACCCTTACGAAGCCTGCTTAACGGCGGCAAGGGCATTGGGTACCTAAGCCTGAGGCGCGGCAGACAGCTTGTTTAACAGATGCCCGACCTTGGACTTGTAGTTTGAAGCACGGTTTTTGCTAAAACCGGCACGCCTTTTAGAAGCTGCTTTGTCTAGCATGCTGTAAAGCCTAGGGACTTCTTTTAGGGCTTCTTCTTTGTTTTTAGCTTTGCGCACTATGCCAAGACTTGTGCGAATAGCGGAACGGGCAGAACGATTTGCAGCGTTCGCCTTTGCTGCCTGACGCAAGCGTTTTTCGCAGGACTTGTTTGGCGGAACCATTTTTTTAGCGGCCACAGGTTAACTCCAGAAAATGAAACTATGGGTAAAATATAGTAAAAAATTAGCTTGGCGTCAAGGGTTTCCCCTTGTTTTCCCTTTCTCTCCAAATGCATTGAAATACCGGAACCACAAACATTGTAATGCTCTGGATAAACATCCCGCCAAATGCCGGTATTGCCATAGGGATCATTATGTCTGAGCCTTTGCCGGTTGAGGTTAAAACGGGTAAAAGAGCTATTAGGGTTGTTGCTGTGGTCATTGCGGCGGGGCGAACTCGCTTTAAGCCGGCTATTACAACGGCATTTTGAATTTCTTCCTTTGTTTTGGGATTTAATTTTATAAAAGTTTCGTGAATATAGGTTCCCATCAAAATTCCATCGTCGGTGGCTATTCCAAATAGGGCTATAAAACCCACCCAAACAGCAACGCTCAAATTGATTTCTTGAATGTGAAAAACATCCCGCAAATTTTCGCCACCAATGGAAAAATTCAAAAACCAAGGCTCGCCATAAAGCCAAAGCATTATAAACCCACCGGCAAAAGCAACAAACACTCCGCTAAAATGTATGCAGCTGGCTATCACGGTTTTAAACTGCATAAATAGAACTAAAAAAATTGCAATTAAGGCAAGTGGAATTACCACGGCCAAAGTCTTAGCCGCATGCTGCTGCTGCTCATAAGTCCCGGCAAACTTATATGAAACTCCACTCTCAACTCGGAGCTCCCCACTCTCAATTTTTTGCTTTAAATATGCCTGCGCGGCTTCTACCGCATCAACCTCGGCAATGCCTTCTACCTTATCAAAAAGCACATAGCCTATCAAAAAAGTATCTTCGCTGGAAATCATTTGAGCACCTTTTGCAAACTCAACTTTTGCAACCGAACCCAAAGGAATTTGCGCACCGTCAGAAGTAGGAATCAAAATTTTCTCCAAAGTTTCCGGGCTATTGCGAAGCTCCCTTGGATAGCGAATTCTAACGGAATATCTTTCCCTGCCCTCCACCGTATTTGTAAGAGACATTCCACCCACCGCCGCAGAAATCACAGACTGCAAATCTGCAACATTCAAACCATAGCGAGCCATCTCTGCCCTATTCAAGCGAATTTCCATATAAGAAGCACTTACCGAGCGGTCGTAAAAAACCGTTTCGCTTTTTATGCTGGGGCATTCTTTCAATGCCTCTTCCAAAACACGCCCTGCCCGTTCTATAGCATCCAAATCCGGCCCGCTCACCTTTAAGCCCATTGAAGCACGCATTCCCGTAGCAAGCATAACCTGCCTAGCCGCAATAGGCTGCAGCTTAGGCGCACTTGTTAAACCCGGCAAATTTGATGAAACCTTTACAATCTCATTCCAAATATCATCCGTGTTTTTTATATGAGGCCTCCACTGCCTAAATACATTCCCATTGGAATCCACCGCATATTCGGTTTTATAATTGATTGTATTTTCAAACATCTGAATAGGGGCAGGGTCAAGAGCGGAATTCACTCTCCCCCACTTACCAACCGTGCTTTCAATTTCCGGAATAGAAGAAATGCGTTTATCCAGCACGGCAATCAATTCCCTAACGCGCTCCACACCGGAATGCGGCATTGTGGTAGGCATAAGCAAAAAAGTGCCTTCGTCTAAAGTAGGCATAAATTCTTCGCCTGTATTTTTCCAAATCAACAATCCCAAAACAACTAAAATCGCAGGCAAAGTCAAAAACAGAAATTTATTAGCCAAGCACCATCTCAAAATTTTTTCATAAAAATGAACAAGCCCCCAAAGAAAAGCCAAAATAATCCCAACCAAAAAAACAACAAAAAATAAATTCCAAAAAATCCCCGCAGAATGCCCCAAAGGCAACCATTCAACCGTCAAAAAAATCACCGCAGCAACAATCACCAAAACACGGCAAACATTCCGTATCCGTAGGGGCAACCCCACCCGCCAAAACAACAAATAATACGCAATTGTAGGCAAAACCGCAAAACCCAACGCCAATGCAGAAATCAATGCAAAAGTTTTGGTATAAGCAAGCGGAATAAACAATTTCCCTTCTTGTGCAGACAATGCAAATACAGGCAAAAATCCGATTATAGTAGAAATCATCCCCGTAATCAACGGCGCAGTAACACTCTTAACTGCCCTATATATCAAATCCACCTTCTTAAAACTCTCAACTCTCAACTCTCCACTCTCAACTATTTTTTCACTCTCAATTTCTTTCAAAATAGCCTCTACCATCACCACCCCTATATCTATCATAACACCTATAGATATAGCAATCCCGGAAAGCGCAACCACATTTGCTTCTATGCCAACAGCCCGCATTATTATAAATGCAGCAAGCACGGCAAGCGGCAAAAGCGATGCTATTACAAGCGAGGCTCGCAAACGGAACACCAAAACGGTAACCACCAAAATGCAAATTAAAATTTCGTGAGAAAGAGCTGTTTTTAAAGTTTGAATTGTTTCTTCTATCAAAACGGAACGGTCGTAAAATGGAATTATTTGAACCTTGGATTCCGTGCCGTCTGCGAGAATTTTGCTTGGCATTCCCGCGTTCATTTCCTTAATTCTCTTTTTCACATTCTCAATTGTTTGCATTGGGTTAGAACCGTGGCGGGCAACAACAACGCCCCCTACCGCCTCCACGCCTTCTTTGTCTAAACCACCGCGCCGTGCCGCAGGGCCAAAGTTCACAAAAGCCAAATCTTTGATTTTTATTGGAATGCCATTTTGCAATGCAACAACTGTTTCTTCTATATCGGATAAACTTTTTATATAACCTATTCCCCGTACCATATATTCCACTTTGTTCATTTCTATTGTTTCTGCGCCAATATCCAAATTGCTCTTTTGCACCGCATCCATTACATCCATAATTGAGAGTTTGTAATTCTGTAGCGCATTTGGATTTACTTCTATCTGGTATTCCTTAACAAAGCCGCCAACGCTGGCAACCTCAGAAACACCTGAGGCAGAGGCCAAATTATATTTAACATAAAAATCCTGAATGCTTCGCAAAGTGTCTGGACTCCACCCCCCTGCCGGCTCACCTGTTTTTGGATTCCTGCCTTCTAAAGTGTACCAGAATATTTGCCCAAGCGCGGTTGCATCCGGGCCAATAACAGGCTTTACATCTATTGGCAGCAAATTTGCAGGCAATGAATTCAATTTTTCCAGTATGCGGGAACGGCTCCAATAAAATTCAATATCCTCTTCAAAAATAACATATATAAAAGACATCCCAAACATTGATGTTGAACGTATGGTTTTTACGCCCGGAATGCCGAGCAAGGCGGTTGTGAGCGGGTAGGTTATTTGCTCTTGAACGTCTTTGGGGCTCCGGCCCATCCATTCTGTTGCTACAATTTGCTGGTTTTCGCCAAGGTCCGGAATTGCATCCACATTTACAGGGCTGCGAAACTCTCTAAAAAAGCCAAAATCAAAGGGTGCAACAAAAAAACCGCCTACCAAAACCCCTATTAAGAGAATAATGGAAAATAAACGATTATGAAGAAGGAATTTCATTGCCGCATCCGGTTTCTTAGTGTTGTAATCTAGTAATTTTTTATATTTAAAGTAGATGAAAGGGACAAAATTTTTTCTTGTGTTTGCGGGCTTAGTGCTCGTTTTGGGTCTGTGTATTGTTAATTTTAGCCACAATACCTCAACCTCTGCTTCAGTGAGTGCCAGCACCGTAGCTAGTGATACCACCGTAATTACCTTGAAAGGAAAAACGGCGGAATTTATAGGCAAGAACGTGAATATCATGCAAAATTATTATTACGGAACAATTATAGAAATCACCGATAGCGGGACGTATATAATACAAGGCCAGTTAAATAAAGGTTTTGTTTCCATATCAGAAAAAGGTCTCAATGTCACGATTATTTTAAATGGTGCCAATATAGTAAGCAAGGATTATGCCGCATTAGCCAGCTTAAAAAAATCCAAAGTCACTTTGGTTCTCGCAGAAAATACAACAAATTCTCTATCGGACGGTAACAAAGGTGCGGTGAATAGCAAATACTATCAAACATACAATAACAAAAAACAACCCAATGCAACCCTGCTGGCACATAACCTTACAATCAAGGGTCCCGGCAAACTTATTGTAAACAGCAAACTGAGCAAAGGAATAATAAGCCGTGCCAACCTAAATATCGAAGGCGGAGAAATAGAGGTGGATGCAGCTAAAGATGCCATTCAAGTTGCAACTAACCTGTCCATATCCAACGCTACCTTAAAACTCAAAACCGGTGGAGGGAGCAATATCCCGGATATTGCCGGAAGCTCAAAAGGCTTAAAAGCCGCCACAGATATAACCATACATTCGGGAACATTCAACATAGACAGCAACGACGACGCTATTCACTCAGACGGCACATTGACTATCAACAACGGAAAATTCACCATTGCCAGCGGAGACGACGCCATCCGTGCAGGAAACCGTTTGACCATCAACGGCGGAGAGATAGACATAACAAAATGCTACGAAGGATTGGAATCATACAACATAGACCTGAACGGCGGTGTTGTAAAAATAAAATCCTCTGATGACGGCATCAATATTTCCGGTGGCTGGCGGGTTGGCGATGTAGAACAGACTATAGACGGAACGCTTACCATAACAGGTGGAGAATATCATATAGAGTCAGAAGGCGATGCGGTGGATTCCAATGGAAATATTGAAATGTCTGGCGGTACGGTTTTTGCATTTGGCCCAACCTCTACCGGCAGCACAGACCGTTCTATAGACTTTGACCGCACTTTTACCATGACAGGCGGCTTGCTGGTTGGCCTTGGCTATACCACCGATAAAATGAAACCACCCGCCCAATCAGATTCCTCTCAATACGCTTTTCTTGCCGCAATAGATGCAGTGCCGGCAGGCACGCTTATCAGCGTAGCATCGGATTCCGGGACGGAAGTGATAAGCGTCAAGGCCTTAGGCAGCACAAGAAGCCTGCTGATTTCCAGCCCTCTTCTTGATAAAGGAACCTATAAAATTTTGGCAGACGGCTCTGTTGTAAAAACCATTACCATAGATTAGGGCGTTGACCATTTTCTACATTCATCTCTATGCAACAAGATCGTACATTGGTATCTTTTGACTGGGCAATTAAATACCTGCTTAGGAACAAGGCAGATTATGTAGTCTTGGAAGGCTTTTTAACCACCTTGCTTGGAAAGAAAATAAAAATCAAGAATTTGACAGACAGCGAAAGCAATAAAAATTCGGCAAACCAAAAATACAATCATGTGGATGTGTTGGCAGATTACTTCCACCGAATGCTTTTTGGTTCAAGCAAGGCCATTGCAGAGCATCTTGGCAAGGGAATGCGTTATTCAAAGGTTAGAAAGGTGTATTCGGTAAATGTTGTCTATTTTGACTTGGGTTCGGGCAAGGATTACATTTATCACGGCACAACAACTTTTAAGGGTTTGCACTACAAGGATGAATTGAAATTGACGGATAGGCAGAAAGAGGAATTTGCCAAACTTGAAGTAAAGGATATTTACCCAGAATACTATCTTTTGAGGGTTAACCATTTTAAGAATGTGGTAAAGAACAAGATAGACGAATGGATGTATTTTTTGAAAAACTCCAAGGTTAAGCCTAAGTTCAAAGCTCCGGGTTTGGCAGAGGCAGTTGAAAAACTGGAGTACAGCCGTTTAAGCCCTAAAGAACGCCGTGCTTACGATAAATATCTTGATGTTATGCGTGGCAATGACAGCAGCATTTACACCGCCAAGCTGGAAGGCAAAGCAGAGGGTAAGGCAGAGGGCAGAGCCGAAGGCGAGGCTATAGGCGAGGCTCGTGGCAAAACAGAAGGCAGAAATGAGGTTCTCAACCTCATGGCAAAAGGTTACAGCCTTGCACAGATTAAGAAAAAGTTGAGAGTTAAATCTAAGTTGAGAGTGGAGAATTGAGAGTTATTTGCAAATTA